>JAEXXN010000467.1 GCA_023405875.1 Bacillota bacterium
TGGGTGGTACCGCGGTATATTATCGTCCCTTTGGCTTAGGCCGGAGGGATTTTTTATGTTTACCCGGATTTATATGTTTAATAGTTGTAGAGTACACAATTCAGAAAGGATGTTATAAATGGATAAGTTCAAGTTTTTATCTGACAAGCGGGCAGCGGAAAATGAAAAGGACATATCGGAATATTGGAAGGAGATAGATATACTCCGGAAAAGCATAGAAGCCAGGGAAGGAAAAAAGGCCTTCATATTCTATGAGGGGCCTCCGACTGCCAACGGCAGGCCGGGAATACACCATGTCTTGGCAAGGACCCTGAAGGATACGGTGTGCCGCTACAAAACAATGAAGGGCTTTCAGGTCAAGAGGAAAGCGGGCTGGGACACCCACGGACTCCCTGTTGAGATCGAGGTGGAGAAGGAGCTTCAGCTTTCAGGAAAGCAGGACATTGAAAAGTACGGTATAAAGGAATTCAACCAGAAATGCCGTGAGTCTGTTTTCAAATATGTAGGCCAGTGGCGGGATATGACGGAAAAGATGGCATATCTCATAGACCTGGACCATCCTTATGTAACCTATGAAAATGACTATATCGAGTCGGTATGGTGGATATTGAACAAATTCAAGGAAGAAGGCTACCTTTATGAAGGGCACAAGATTTCCCCCTACTGCCCAAGATGCGGCACTGGGCTTGCTTCCCATGAAGTAGCCCAGGGCTACAAGGAAATAAAGACAACTACCGTAGTAGTGAAATTTAAAAGAAAGGGCTTTGACGAATACTTCCTGGTATGGACGACAACACCCTGGACTCTGCCGTCCAATGTAGCCCTTACAGTTAACCCCAGGGAAACCTATCTTAAGGTCAGGCAGAATGACGAAGTATATTACCTGGAGAAGAACCTGGCAAAAAAAGTGCTGGGAGAAGAATTCCAGGTGCTTCAGGAGCTTAAAGGCACAGAACTGGAGCATATGGAATATGAACAGCTTATGCCTTTTATCCCGGTTGACAAAAAGGCCTTCTTTGTGACAGTGGCCGACTATGTCACCACAGAGGACGGCACAGGTATAGTTCATACAGCGCCTGCCTTTGGTGAGGACGATTACAATACGGGAAGGAAATATAACCTTCCGGTGCTTCAGCCGGTAAATGAAGCGGGCAAATTTACCGCCACCCCATGGGAGGGGCAATTTGTAATTGATGCAGACCCGGAGATCATCAAATGGCTGGCAATAGAGGGCAAGCTTTTCAAGAAGGAAAAGATGGATCACAACTATCCTCACTGCTGGAGATGCAAAACTCCTCTGCTTTATTACGCAAAGCCCAGCTGGTACATTGAAATGACCAGGCTCAGGGATGAGCTGGTGGCAAACAACAATGCCGTAAACTGGTTCCCGGATTATGTGGGTGAAAAGCGCTTCGGCAACTGGCTTGAAAATGTTAATGACTGGGCCCTTTCAAGAAACAGGTATTGGGGTACTCCCCTTAACATCTGGAGATGCGACTGCGGACATACAGATTCCATAGGCTCCAGGAAGGAGCTTGTTGAAAGGGCTATAGAGCAGATAGACGAGAGCATAGACCTGCACAGGCCTTATGTGGACGATGTCCACATAAAGTGTGAAAAGTGCGGCGGCACCATGACAAGAGTGAAGGAAGTCATCGACTGCTGGTTTGACAGCGGAGCAATGCCTTTTGCACAGCATCACTATCCCTTTGAAAATAAAGAGAATTTTGATGAGCTGTTCCCGTCAGACTTTATATGCGAAGGCATAGACCAGACAAGAGGCTGGTTCTATTCGCTGCTTGCAATATCGACCTTTGTCATGAAGACCTCACCGTACAAGAATGTACTCGTGGGCGGCCATCTGGTTGATAAAGACGCGAGAAAAATGTCCAAGTCGCTCGGCAATACGGTAGATCCCTTTGAAATGTTCGACAAATACGGGGCAGATGCTTTAAGATGGTATATGCTTTATGTATCGCCTGTATGGTCAACTACCAAATTTGACGAGGACGGCCTCAAGGAAGTGCTCAGCAAGTTCTTCGGAACGCTGAAGAATGTCCATACCTTCTTTGCGCTTTATGCAAATACCGACAGCATAGACCCCAAGGATTTCTTCGTGGAGTATAAGGACCGTCCCGAGCTTGACAGGTGGATGCTTTCCAAATACAACAACCTGGTAAGGGAAGTAACCGGCGAGCTTGATATATATGACCTTACAAAGGCAGTAAGAAAAATACAGAATTTCGTGAATGAAGACCTGTCCAACTGGTATATAAGACGTTCCAGGAGAAGATTCTGGGATACCGAGCTTACCGAAGACAAAAAGGCAGTTTATAATACAACCTATGAGGTAATGGTAGGCGTAGCAAAGCTTGTTGCTCCCTTTGCCCCATATCTTTCAGAGGAAATATACAGGAACCTCACCGGTGAAATGTCGGTGCATGTGGCTGACTTCCCGGTAGTGAATGAAGAGCTTATAGACGACAGGCTTGAAGAGAGGATGGACCTGGTAAGGAGCCTTGTAGGCCTTGGAAGAGCTTCCAGGGAGCAGGTGAGGATAAAGGTGCGCCAGCCTATACAGAAGGTATTCATAGATGCAAAGTATGAAGCGCTTATATCCTACCTGATACCGCTTATCCAGGAGGAGCTCAATGTAAAGGAAGTGCACTTTGAGAAGGACCTGAACAGATACATGAACTTCAGCCTCAAGCCCAACTATAAATATGCAGGCTCGATACTGGGAGCAATGATAAAGACCTTTGCCAAAGTGCTGCAGGAGCTTGATGCATCGGTATATGCACCTAAGCTGGAAGCCGGAGAGACCATGAAGGTGGAGCTTGACGGCGAGACCTTCGAGATAAATAAGGAATATGTACTGATAAGCATAGCAGCAAAGGAAGGCTTTACAGTGACAATGGAAAACAATCTCTTTGTGATACTTGACACAACGCTTACAAAGGAGCTTGTTGAAGAGGGTCTTGCAAGGGAATTCATCTCCAAGGTGCAGCAGATGAGAAAGAACAACAGCTATGAGATGATGGACAGGATAAGCATATACTTTGACGGCGACGATGAAATAGCAAATGCAGTTGATGCCTTCATGGACTACATCATGGCAGAGACTCTGGCAGACAAGGTGCAAAGAGTAGCGGACAAGAGCTTTGAAGCACAGGATCTGAATGGGCACGTTACAGGAATGAAGGTTGAAAAAGTATAAAGTACCGAAGCTGATAAAACCCCATCGGAAATCGATGGGGTTTTGCAATTTGTGTTATTCTGTTTCAGCAGCTTCTGATTTTGTATTTGCTTTAAGCGCCATAAGCACACTCCTGCCGACTATTGCAGTCAGCACTATGATGCCTCCTGCAAAGGCCCAGGGCCCCGGAGCTTCTCCAAGCGCCAGGAACACCCATACCGGATTCAGCAGAGGCTCAATTACCGGAATGAGTATTGCCTCAAGGGCTGAAACATGCTTTATTGCCACGGCGTAAAGTATATAGGATATTCCGAGCTGAAATACCCCCATAAGCAGTAGTGCTATCCAGCTTCCGGTGTCGGGCATGGAGGAAAACATAAAGGGAATGCCGATTATTGCCGTAAGCACATTTCCCCAGAATACCGATTCCAGGGGCGATTCATCCTTTTGCTTGCGGAGCAGCAGGACCATGCAGGCAAAGCAGAAGCCGCTGAGTATGGCATATATGTTACCCAGCATACCTCCCGGGGACATCTCATCAATGAAGAAAAGGAACATCCCTCCAAAGACAAGGAAAATTGCCATCCAATCCAGCTTTGTCGTGCGCTCCTTCAGGAACCAGGCTCCCAGTAGCGCCACATATATCGGGGCCGTATACTGGAGAAGTATTGCAGTAGCTGCGGTAGTCAGCTTGTTTGCCACCACGAAAAGCAGGACGGTACCTACATATGCAAATGCTCCCCCCAGCTTGTACCGGTTGAACCGGGTATTGGGCTTTCTTATAACCGCAAGCATTATCAAGGCAGCTATAAGGCTTCGCATTCCTGATATTGCCATGACGTTCCAGTGGACGGATTTGATGAGCAGGCCCCCTGAGCTCCAAAGCAGTGAAGCAGCCACAAGAAATACGATCGACCTGAAACGGTTATTTTTCATTTTGTCTGTTATAGAATTCATATAATAAGTCCCTTCTATCATTTCACTATATAAATTCTAACAGAATTAAGCGGCCTGTACAATCGTCAGGCAGGGAGCATTTCAGGTTTTATTGACTTTTATGGAATATCCGGTGCCGCTGCGTGGTATAATGGAATAGATATTTCCAAGCATCGCCGGGGACGGCTCATAACCCTTCCCCTATAAAAGGACTGACAGGCCTCATAGTTAAAAGGAGCGGAAAGCTATGTTTGATGAAATAGTAAGGATGGTATTTGCAGTTATGGTTCTGGTAGCTGCCGATATGGTCTTTGAAGCAAATTTTCCGGTAGTCAGGGAAATAAGCATATATACCGAAAAGCTGAAAAGAGGAAAAGAGCTTTTATTGCTTCAGATAAGCGATTTTCACGGAAGCTCTTCAGGGAATATTGCCGCAACAATCCTGCGAGAGGTTGAGAAAATAAAACCTGATGCGATCCTTTTGACCGGTGATCTGGTAGACAGACATACAGAGAACCTGGAAGGCATATATGGATTTATCGGCAAGCTCAGCGGACTATGCTCCGAAATATTTTTTGTATCCGGCAATCATGAATGGAGTAATGAAGGAAGGAATGAACTGCTGGCAACACTCAAGACACTGGGAGTCAAGCTGCTGAACAACAAAGGCTCTGCCGTTGCTCTTGCCGGGACGGATATCAATATTTGCGGCGTGGATGATCCTTACAGGAGAAAGGACGATATAGAAAAGGCCATGAAGGTCATTGACCCTGAAAAGTATACCATTCTGCTGGCTCATTCTCCCAAAATAAGAAAAAGGCTTGAGAGCCATGTGCCTGATTTGATACTTTGCGGTCACACCCATGGAGGACAGGTGAGATTTCCTTTTATCGGAGCTCTGTTCGAACCGGGAGAAGGTCTTTTCCCCGAATATGACAAGGGCATATTTTATCTGAAAAACGGCAGCCTTCTATACATAGACAGCGGAGCAGGCACCAGCAAGCTGGCAATAAGATTCCTCAACAGGAGCCAGATAAGCAAAATAAGGATTATCGGCAGCCGATGACGGATTGAAGGAAATGCATTGTATGCGTTCCGTAATGTACATGCCTATAGAATTCACGAATACTTGTACGCATAACGATAGATATAATCAATTACTAAAGCCCCCTCCCGGTAGTATAGAATATTACTGTAGTATAAAAACAGGTACTTGAGTGCCAATTATGTGAAGGGGGTAAAAAAAATGGCAGATTACAGAGAGCTTTGGACAAGCCTCAGAATGGATCTTGAGAAACATGATTTGCTTTGTGAAGCGCTTCCCCAGTTATACGGCGGAGTTTATCTGACACAGGAAAACAGGCCTGAAGGGATGAACTACTACAACTTTGTGGTATCGGAAGTACACGGACTCAGGATAAAAGAACTGGATGACCACAAAAAGGCGGGAGGGAAGGTAGTAGGAACCTTCTGCGTATTTGTACCGGATGAGCTGATACTCGCAGCAGGAGCGATAAGCGTCGGGCTTTGCGGAGGCTCACAGTTCTGGATAGAAGACGGCGAAAAGGTGCTTCCAAGAAATATCTGTCCCCTGGTAAAAGCCATTGTAGGCGCAAAGGTAGGCGGCACCTGTCCATATTTCCAGTCCTGCGACCTGTTGACAGGAGAGACCACCTGCGACGGAAAGAAAAAGGCCTGGGAAATACTCGGCGAATATGCACCCGTTCATGTTATGGACCTTCCCCAGATGAAGAGGGACAAGGATTACAGGAAATGGGCGGAGGAAATAGAAGAATACAAGCAGATACTTGAGGAGCTGACCGGAAATAAGATCACTGAAGAAAAGCTTGCAGAGGCAATAAAGCTTTGCAACAGAAAGCGGGCCGTACTCCAGAGGCTGTACGATGCAAGGAAGGCACTTAACGTTCCCATAAGCGGAAAGGATGCCCTTCTGGTTTCACAGATAGCCTTCTATGACAATCCCGAAAGGTTCATAGAAATGACAGGCAAGCTTTGTGATGAGCTGGAAAACAGGATAAAAGAAGGCGTCGGAGTAGCATCGGAGAAAAGCCCCAGAATAATGATAACAGGAACTCCTATGGCTATACCAAACTGGAAGATGCATCATATCATAGAAGAGAGCGGTGCTGTGGTTGTTTGTGAGGAAACCTGCACGGGAACAAGATATTTTGAAAACGAGGTAGACGAGACCCAGACAACCATAGATGGAATGATAAAGGCTCTTGCAGACAGATATCTCAACATAAATTGCGCATGCTTCACTCCCAACAAGGGCAGGGAGGAGGATGTCGTCAGGCTGGCAAAGGAATACGGTGCGGATGGAGTAGTATACTGCAACCTCCAGTTCTGTCACTCCTATAATATAGAATAC
>JAEXXN010000393.1 GCA_023405875.1 Bacillota bacterium
CCTCATGGAGTTTGAAATCCAACACATCGTACAGCTTATTGACCTGCTTTATTATCTGGTCAAGGCGTCCATCCCTGGTTACCAGCAAATAGATTTTGCTGGTTGAGCCGTCACCGACCCTTCCGCACAGAATGCCCTCCAGGTTGAAAGCCCTCCGGGAAAACAAACCGGTTATATGGGACATTACTCCGGGATGGTTATTAACGGTAAGCTCTATTACAATATTAGCTATCTGAGTCATCATAACACCCTCCTATCATTTCACAGTTGGCAGCTCCCGGAGGGACCATGGGGGTAACCTGCTCTTCCGGAGCTATAGGGACATTTACCACACAGGGTCCGGGCTCGCAAAAGACCTTTTCCAGTATTTCCGCCGGATCTTCCGTGCCTTCAAGATCATAGCTCCTTATTCCGAAGCCTGCGGCAATTTTTGCAAAATCCGGGTTTGCTATAAATTTTGTTGCTATATAGTGCTTGTCATAGAATAATTCCTGCAATTGCCTCACCAGTCCCAGGTGCTTGTTGTTCATGATCAGGACGGTGACATCCAGCTTCAGGTCCGCAAGGGTAGCCAGCTCCTGGAGGTTCATAAGTATAGAGCCGTCGCCTGTAAAGCAGACGATACGCTTTCCGGGGTTGGACAGTGCGGCTCCTATTGCTGCCGGAAGGCCTATACCCATAGTTCCGAGACCCCCGGAGGTAAGCAGCGTCCTGGGCTTTCTGAAGGGATAGCATTGAGCTACCCACATCTGATGCTGTCCTACATCAGTTGTTATTATGGTATCCTCCTCCAGTATTTCACCTATCCTTCTTATAAAGCCGCAGGGGTTGTACGGATCGTCCTCTTCCAACTGCTTTGCCGGATATTCCAGCTTCATGCCGTTGATATGACCCATCCATTCAGTCCGACTGTCATGGTTTATATATGGAAGCATCTCGCTTATTACCTGGCTGATATCACCTGTAACAGAGCTGTTCGTCCTTTTGACCTTGTCTATTTCAGACTCGTCAATATCTATATGAATTATGGCTGCATTGGGGCAAAAGCCTTTTATTTTGCCTGTAGCCCTGTCGTCGAAGCGTACTCCGAGGGCAAGGACCAGGTCGGCCTCATTGATTATATAATTGGTATACCTTGCGCCATGCATGCCCAGCATTCCAAGGCAGAGAGGGTCCTCCCCGGGAATACACCCCAGGCCCATCAAAGTGGAAGCGGCTGGTATGGAATTCTTTCTGGCAAGCTTCAGCAGAAGCTCCTGGGCATTTGAGTTTATAACACCGCCCCCGATAAGCATCAAAGGGCGCTTTGCCTCATTTATTATCCGGGCTATCCTGGCTGCATCGCTCACACTCACCCTGGAGTGAGCGGCGGCATCAACTGCATCAGGAAGCTCATCCAGCTCAATGGTTTCCAACTGGACATCCTTGGGGATATCCACCACAACGGGTCCCGGACGTCCCGAGGCTGCAATCCTGAAGGCCTCGGGTATTACTTCAGCTAATTCGGAGGCCGACCGTACAAGAAAGTTATGCTTGGTAATGGGCAAGGTCAGCCCATAGGTGTCCACCTCCTGGAAAGCGTCTGTTCCAATCAGGGACAGAGCCACCTGCCCTGTAATGAATACTATGGGCACAGAATCCAGCTTGGCATCGGCCACGGCAGTTATGATATTGGTGACTCCCGGCCCGGAGGTTGCAAGACATACAGCCGGCTTGCCGGTGGACCTTGCCATGCCATGGGATATGAAGCCTGCTCCCTGCTCGTGCCTTGCCAGTATGTGCCTTATAGAGCTCTCATATAATGCATCATATAGCGGTAGGTTAGACCCTCCCGGTATACCTGCAATAAATTCAATTCCCTGTTTTTCCAATAGCTTTACGGTAAGCTCTGCTCCTGAATATTTCATATTGACCCTCCTTCTTTCAAAAATTTGATAAATAAAAAGGACCTCTTAACCCACTGGGGAGAGAAGTCCTTGTATGACATCCATTATTAATTTTTACTAACGGTCAACTCCAGTTGTTGGCCGGCCAAGCTTTTATCAAGCTTGCAGCTGAAAGTTACTTGAGAAGATGAGCTCTATCCCGGTATAAGCTTCCGGATACTTGAAGGAACTCATATTGACTCTGCTTCTAACCATCGCCTTTGACAATATGGAATTTTTCACAAGCAAAAGAATGCTGTTGACGCTGACTGTTAGCACCAGGACTAGCAGCAGGCTTAGAAGCACCACTAGCATCCCGTTTGCAACCACGTCTAGCACAGCATTGACGACTACGCTATTAATGATAATTACCGATAACCCTATTATCATATCCGGCATGTGAAAAATCCTCTTTTCTCAGGCTTATATATTTTGCACAGCACATTATTCATGTGAAGTATTCTGCTGATACAAAATAATATTAAACCCCATATTATCAGCTTATACAGCCGCTGTCAACTTACTTTTTTGATATTATCAACATATTTTAATACTGCCACAGATTAATTAATTCCAATGATGGATGCGGGGCTTTTGGTATTATGATACAATTAGGAAAGAAAATAAAGCTCTTGTTGAGAGGAAGTGATTTCGTGAAGGAACGGATGGACCTTGTTGTAAAGAACGGAACTGTGGTGACTGCAACAGAGTCATATAAGGCTGATATTGCAGTAAAGGACGGGAGGATCGTTATGATTTCCCGGGATATCGACCTGGAAGGGGAACGGGTGGTCGACGCTGCAGGGAAATTAGTGCTGCCCGGTGCTATCGACGCCCATGTACATCTTGAACTGCCTGTTGCAAATACTGTCTCTGCGGACAGCTATGAAGCCGGTACCAGGGCTGCAGCCTGCGGAGGCACAACTATGGTAATCGATTTTGCTACCCAGGAAAAAGGAATGGGCCTGGTGGAAACGGTCAAGGGCAGGTTCAAGTATGTTGAGCCGCAGGCCTGTGTGGATTACTCCTTTCACGTGGCGATTACCGACCTGAATGACGATATCCTTGAGGAATTCAAGGCTTCTGCCGAGTTTGGAGTTCCCAGCTTCAAGCTGTATATGGTCTACAAGGGTATGATGGTTGACGATGGAGTAATTGCGGCTGCGTTGGAGAGGTCCAGGGAGACAGGTACCCTGGTTGCGGTACATGCAGAAAATCCATATATTATAGACAGCAGGATAAAGAAGCTGCTTTCAGAAGGCAAGACCTCGGCCTGGTACCATTATGAAAGCCGCCCGGAATTCGTTGAGGTAGATGCGGTGAGAAGAGTAGTCTACCTTGCCAGGACCTTCAAGGCTCCTCTGTATATCGTACATCTGGCCAGCAGGGAAGGACTGGATGAAATCACAAAAGCCAGGGATGAAGGCTTCGAAATATATGCGGAGACCTGCCCGCAATATCTGAATTTCACAAATGAGGTGTACAAGAGGGAGGACGGCAGGAATTTCGTATGCTCGCCGCCTATCAAGGGAGAGGAAAGCAGGGCTGCTCTGTGGGAAGGACTGAAAAGAGGAGATATTTCCACTGTTGCTACAGACCATTGCCCCTTCAAAAGCTATGAGAAGGATTGGGGAAAGGACGACTTTACAAAGATCCCCAATGGCTGCATGGGGGTTGAAAACATGTACCCCTATATGCTGAGCGAGGCAAACAAGGGACGGTTATCCTTCAACAAGGTAGTGGAGCTGTGCTCCACCAATGTAGCCAGGATTTTCGGCTGTGCACCTCAGAAGGGGACTATAGCGGTTGGCAGTGATGCAGATATAGTGATTTATGATCCCGAAAAGAAATTTACAGTATCAAAGGAAAAGATGCATTCCGATGTGGATTATACAATATGGGAAGGCTGTGAAATGACCGGATATCCAGTCATGACCTTCTCCAGGGGCAAATTGGTGTATGAATACGGCAATTTCACCGGCGAGCCCGGCTGGGGAAAATTTGTTAAGTGCTATAGAAAATAGGAAATATTATTATGTAGGGAACGGTTCCAAACCGTTCCTTTGTTTTTTTGAATTTAATATTGGATTTACTCTTGCGGCGGAACGGTTGCGAGTTGTTCTCCACATATTTCATATCAATGGGAAGCACTAACTAGGTAAAAAGAATTTGATATAAATGATAAAGGCATGTTGACAAAAAATTCGGGCAATTCTATAATTGAATTGACTAGACAATCAAATTTTTATCCTGCCGGGAAAATGTAAGAACGGTATTATAAATTAATGATAGGGGAGAAGCATATGGAAAAAATCAGAGATATGATTAAGCAATTGGGGAAGCTTGACAGCAAGGCTATGTACAACAACGACTTTTTACTTACATGGGAAAAAACTGATGATGAGATCAATGCGGTATTCCAGGTAGCTGATATACTCAGAAAAATGAGAGAGAACAACATATCTTCAAAGATATTTGACAGCGGACTTGCAGTGTCGCTGTTCAGAGACAATTCAACAAGGACCAGGTTCAGCTTCAGCAGCGCCTGTAATCTGCTGGGCCTGGAGGTTCAGGATCTTGACGAAGGAAAATCCCAGATAGCCCATGGTGAAACAGTACGTGAAACTGCCAACATGATTTCCTTTATGGCCGATATAATCGGTATCCGTGATGATATGTACATCGGAAAAGGCAATACATACATGAGAGAGGTTTCACAAGCCGTAAAGCAAGGACATGAGGATGGGGTACTTGAGCAGAGACCGACGCTTGTGAATCTGCAGTGCGATATAGACCATCCCACGCAGAGCATGGCTGATGCGCTTCATCTTATAAATCATTTCGGCGGCGTGGAAAACCTTAAAGGTAAGAAGATTGCTATGACCTGGGCTTATTCCCCTTCATACGGCAAGCCTTTGTCGGTACCCCAGGGAATAATCGGACTGATGACAAGAATG
>JAEXXN010000477.1 GCA_023405875.1 Bacillota bacterium
CATCCGTGAAGCGTAGAAAGTGTAATGGACGGACAAACTACAGGTGAGATGCTGTCCAGATCCTCCCTGGTAAAATGTGAGAATAAATGCATATTGGCAATCAGAGCTTCCCTGCATTCCTTCCATATTGCGGTTGTCGATGCATCCCGCATTCCTTCTATATATGCATCAATTTTGGGAGATTTTATTCCCTCCAGATCATAGCCTACGCTCATATTGAACATAAAGTCCCTGTTCTTGCTCAGCCCAAGCTCCTTCATAAGGACATGCAGCAAAAACCATGCCTTTATATATTCATCATATGCATCAGGAACTCTCAGCTCTGTTGACCATTCCACATTGTAGCACTCATCCTGGGCGTAAATGCAGGGCTTGGATACCGGAAGATCCTCTCCGTCAATCTTCTGTACAGTCTTAAGCTCTATGAACCGGCTTCCTGTAAGATAGGCCGCAACTATATTCTGGGTCAGCTGCGAATTCGGACCTGCAGCAGGACCAACAGGTGAAGCCAACTTTTCCCCGAACAGCTCTATGAAGCTTCCACTGGTATTATAATAGAATTTTTTCCTGTGTATACCGAAGATGGAGTCCTTTTCCTTCAATTCATCGGTTACCCAATGTATCAGCTTTTCAAAAGCTATCAGCCTCATTTTATCGCTCATTTTCTTCCCCCCTATAAAGGTATTTGTTAGGTTATCTTAGGGAACGCACAAAATGCGTTCCCTACAGCAAATTACTATTCTGCAAGATTTTCTGTTGTTTTCGGCATTTTGTCGGCGTATCCTTTTACGAATAAGGTTGGAATTGCCGCATACATTGCAGCCGCTTTTACCAGCTCATCCTTCCAGGTCTTTTCATTGGGAGCGTGTGCCTGGTCTTCATGGCCGGGGCCGAAGCCGATGCACGGTATACCGTATTTGCCCATTATTGAAACACCGTTGGTTGAGAAGGTCCATTTGTCCAGTACCGGCTCATCCTCAAACAGCCCTTTATAGGCTTCCAATAGTGTGCCGCATACAGGATGATTCTCTTCGATAAACCAGGTCGGGAAATAGGCTTCCGTCGGATATACCAGTCCCGTATATGAAGGCCTGCTGTACGGATACATCGTTACTTCAGCCTTTGCTGCTTTGACCGAAGGCAGCTCCCTTATCTGGTTCAGTGCATATTCTCCGCTCTCACCCGCAGTCAGCCTCCTGTCTATTGATATCCAGCAGCTATCTGCAACTGCACATCTTGACGGCGAGGTATGGAATATTTCAGATACTGTCAGAGTCCCTTTCCCAAGGAAGGGATGACTTATGAGCCTTTCATTGAGCTCCTTCAATTCATTGAGGATCGGCGCCATTTTGTATATGGCATTGTCGCCTCTCTCCGGAGCTGAGCCATGGCAGCTTATGCCCTGGGTCATTACCTTGATTTCCATCCTGCCCCTGTGCCCTCTGTATATACGGCAGGAGGTAGGCTCTGTAATAACAACAAATTCCGGACGGATGCCCAATTCCTTTATGATGTACTGCCAGCACAGACCGTCACAGTCTTCCTCCTGAACGGTTCCCACTACCAGTAATGTATAGTCGTCCTCCAGCTTCAGGTCCTTGATTATTTTGCCAGCATAGACCATTGAAGCCATGCCGCCTTCCTGGTCGCTTGCGCCTCTGCCAAGGATTATCTCGTCATCCTCATAGCCCTTGTATGGGTCATACTCCCAATTCTTGATATTGCCCACACCGACTGTATCTATATGTGCATCCATTGCAATCAGGTGCTTGCCATGTCCTATATAGCCGAAGACATTACCCATAGGGTCTATTTCAACCTTGTCAAAGCCTACATCCTTCATTTCCTTTGCTATCCTCTGTACAACCTCTTTTTCACCGCAGCTTTCACTGGGTATGGCTATCATATCCCTGAGGAATTTGGACATTTCAGGCTTATATTTATTTGCAAGCTCTACTATCTGTTTAAAATCATATGCCATTACAGACCCTCCCATATGTTATTAGAAGTATTGGAGTTAAAGGTTATTTGTCAAGCCTGTTCTTTCGTTGAACTGTTCAATCAGCCTGTCAAGCTCCGGTGCCATCTTGTGCAGCCTTCCCCAGTAGTTGTCGTAGTCATACCACTGCTCGTTAAGCTCATCCAGATCATACATCTGCTGCTCTATCCAGGTGTAGTACTTGAGATTATGGATACGTTTCCTGCTCTGGTAAGTCAATTCCTCCATGCTGTCCGTCCTGACACCCTGCACATACCTGTTGTAATCGATAGCTGCATCAAGCTGGCTGTACTCACTGCCCCTTGCCTCTGCCATCTCCTGCAGCCTTGACTGGTACATTTCTGCCGAGTCTGTAAGCACTGTCATTACGATATCATTTTCAGTAAGCTCATAGTATTTTGCAAATTTTATGCAGGATATGATATTTGCAGCACCGGAAATCCCTATCCATGAAAGCTTTTCTATTACATCCTCAGAAA
Source organism: Bacillota bacterium (assembly GCA_023405875.1). GTDB lineage: Bacteria > Bacillota > Clostridia > Lutisporales > Lutisporaceae > BRH-c25. Next base: position 2,479 of record JAEXXN010000477.1, read on the forward strand.
CTCCCTGTGATCTCAGGTATTCCTGTCCGGCAGGTTCATTGCAGAGACGGAACATTCCGACGCTGTCATTGTCGTCTATAGCTATGATCATATCGGTATTCTTTACATTGTGGATCCACGGCACATGCTTGTCGCCTATACCTTCTATCCTGTGATCTCCGAAGCCGTTATTGAGCAATGTCGGGCATTGCAATGCTTCTCCTACTGCAAGCTTTGCATTGGGATACTGATCCTTCAGGAAATCTCCGCTTCCCAAGGTTCCTGCTGAGCCTGAAGTCAGGCATACACCTGCAAGTTTTCCCTTTTCTCCGGCTTCCGCCTTGATTATATCGTTCATTGCATTACCTGTAACTTCATAATGCCATAAATGGTTGCCCAATTCTCCGAACTGATTGAATATAAGAACGTTATCCCTGGTCCTTCTCAACTCCCAGGTTTTGTCATATATTTCCTTTACATTGCTCTCACAGCCGGGAGTTGCTATAACCTCTCCTGCAACTGTCTTAAGCCATTCAAAACGCTCTCTGCTCATGTTCTCAGGCAGGATGGCGATTGAACTGCAGCCGAGAAGCGTAGAATTGTATGCTCCGCCGCGGCAGTAGTTTCCTGTGGAAGGCCAAACCGCCTGATGATAGGTTGGGTCAAATTGCCCTGTGACCAAACGTGGAACCAGACATGCAAAGCTTGCGCCCACCTTGTGTGCTCCTGTGGGGAAGAACTTTCCCGACATGGCGAAGATCCTTGCCTTAACACCTGAGATCGCTTGCGGGATCTCTATGTAATTAGGCAGTTCGTTGTACAGGCCGCCCTTTTTGACCGGCTGATTTTTCCAGGATATCCTGAAGAGGTTTATAGGATCAACGTCCCACAGTCCTGTATCCTTCAATTTTTCTTTAACCTTTGCAGGTATCTTTGCGGGATCCTTCATCTGAGCGAAAGTGGGAATAGCGATATTCCTCTCCTTCAAATTCTCCACGGTTTTCTGAAGTCTTTCTTCATTGATAGTCAGGTCGATTAGCTTTCTCATTGTTCACCCTCCATTGATTATTATATTTATTTGTTGATGATTCTCTTGAGATCCTCAATATCCGGTTCCACACGGTTTGCTGTTCCTGCAGCCTTCATGGCGCTCTTTATATCCTTGAGCCCGCTTCCGCTTACTATGCTGACAACCTTTTCATCACCCTTCAGCAAGCCCAGCTCCTTCATCTTCATGATTCCCGCAAAGCTTGTGACTCCTGCCGGCTCACCGAATACTCCGGTCTTCCTGGCAAGTATCTTCATCGCTGAGAGTATTTCTTCGTCGGTCACATCCACCATGTAGCCGCCGGATTCATTTACAGCATTCAGGGCTTTTATCCCGTTGCGGGGTATCCCTACCGAAATGCTGTCTGCTATAGTCTCGGGAGTCCTGTACTCAAATTCATAGGTTTTCTTTTCAAAGGCCCTTGTCACAGGATTGGAATTTGCAGCCTGGATGCCTACGATCTTGGGGAATTTATCTATAAGGCCAAGCTGATAGC
>JAEXXN010000024.1 GCA_023405875.1 Bacillota bacterium
ATACTGTGATAATTGCGGATTCAGCCCTGGGTGCGGATGATGGAGGCCTTGTTCCGGAGGATCTTCTGTGCCTTGGTGTTGACCCTGATGAGCTTAAAGCGGGATATTCTTTTATTGCAATAGGCAATTATGGCGGCAGCAAGGGCAGTGCTATATTGAAATATTCCGACAGGGGTGACCGCAGGATCAAGCTGCTTGCAAATGATAGCCTTCTGAACAACAGGATATCGGTGTCCCTTGACCCGGAGGCAAGGGTTGCAGTGATTTCGGCAGGGGACAGCATATATTCTTACAAATACGCCAGGTCGGTAGGACACATTGTGGTTATATGCGGCAAGACCGGAAGGGTCAAGTTCTATCAGGCCAAAGGCTATACAACCAGGCGGGAGGATGTGAAAATGCTGCTGCAAGGCGGGGCTTTCGCAGCCAAGGGCGATATGAACGTAGAGCTGAATCTGGAAGGACACAGTATTTTTGATATTCATCCCAAGAAATCCAATATAAATATCGTAGAATTTCTGGAAGCTGCTAAAGGCAAGGAAATAGCATACAATGACCAGGTCAAGGAGATAAACGGCAGATTGACCAGATGCTCGCTTATAAGGCTGAAGAGGGGAGAAAGAGCTGAAGGTGCAATGCTCAAGGTACAGGATATCAGTGAGCTGGATAATGTGATAAGGGAAAGGGATTATGCCATAGCATCCCTTAATGAAGCGGAAAGCAAGCTGAAGACGGATGATCGTTTTGCAGCGATAATCGGACAGAGCGAGGGCATGAACACTGTCAGGCGCCTTGCGGGCAAAGCCGCAGAGACTGATTCCACAGTGCTGATCATGGGTGAAAGCGGTACAGGCAAGGGCTTGGTGGCGGAATGCATCCATTACAGCAGTAAAAGAAGTAAAAACCCCTTTATATACATAAATTGCGCTTCGATACCCAGTGAGCTGATAGAAAGCGAATTGTTCGGCTATGAGGGGGGAGCGTTTACCGGCTCCAAAAAGGAAGGCAAAAAGGGCTTGTTTGAGGCAGCGGACCAGGGTACGATATTCCTGGATGAAATAGGAGATATGCCTCTCTTTATGCAGGCAAAGCTGCTGTATGTATTACAGGAGAAAAGATTCAACCGGGTGGGCAGCACCGAGGCCATCAGTATAAATGTCAAAATAATAGCTGCTACCAATAAGGACCTGGAAAAGCTGGTAAGGGAAGGCAGCTTCCGGAGCGACCTGTATTACAGGATCAATGTATTTCCCATATTGATACCTCCCCTGAGAGAAAGGCGTGAAGATATATATCCTCTGATAACGGGCCTGCTCCCCAAAATATGCAAAAGGACCGGCATAAGGGAGAAGAAAATATCAGTAGAGGTAATAAAGGAATTGCTTTCTTATGATTGGCCGGGAAATGTAAGGGAACTGGAGAACATCCTCGAGAGAGCCGTCAACATTGCTGAAGGGGACATCATATGCCCTGAACACACCAATATCCAGCGGCTTAAAGGCAAGGATGAAAAGGAGGCTCTTGTTTATTCCCTTGCTGAGACTGTAGAAAATGCCGAAAAGGCTGCAATTGAAACGGCGATGCAAGCAGCCGGGGGAAACAAGAATGAAGCCATGGGTCTTCTGAATATAAGCAAGACAACCTTTTATGACAAATATAAAAAGTACAATTTGGGAAAATAAGTCTTACGCAATCAATATCACATGGATTCCTGAAAAGCGGAATAATTCCGCAAATGCGGAATGACTCTCTTTGCAGATATACTAAGGAAATCTTTCGTGGAATTCCGGATATGCGGAATAGTTTTTGTATGTTTCAGGTGAATATATACATGGCAATATCATATTATCCCCCTTGCAATATAGAGATATCAGAGCATGTCCGGCATCGGGCGGTGGTGCGCCGGTGCTTTGGCACAAGTATTGCTACTATATTGTATGTGCAATCTTAATATTCTTGGAGGGATAAGGATGAGAAATGAATACGTCAGCATAAACGACAAAGGGCATCTTGAATTTGCAGGATGCGATACGGTTGAGCTTGCAGCAAGGTATGGAACTCCGCTTTATGTAATGAATGAAGACGGCATACGTGAGAACTGCCGCAAAATCAAGGCTGCTTTTATAGACAGATATCCGGGAGCCCTTGCGCTATATGCAAGTAAAGCCTTCAGCAGCAAGGCTATATACAAGATAATGAAGGAGGAAGGCTTCGGTATAGACGTTGTTTCAAGCGGAGAGCTCTTTGTTGCAAAGGAAGCAGGCTTTCCCATGGAAAAGGTATATTTCCACGGAAACAACAAGACCCGGGAGGAAATTGAGTATGGAATGGACCTGGAGGTAGGCCATTTTGTTATTGATAATTATCATGAGATAGAATTGCTTGCTCAGGAGACACAAAAAAGAAATAAGACTGTTAAGGTGCTGTTAAGGGTTTCTCCGGGAGTCTCCGCTCATACACATGAATATATATCCACAGGACAGCTTGACTCCAAGTTCGGCTTCCCCATTGAGGGAGGCGACGCCCTGAATGCGGTAGGAAAGGTACTGAAATGCAGCGGTTTGAAGCTTTCCGGCATACACTGCCATATCGGCTCCCAGATATTCAGTATCGATGCTTACGGTAAGACATCAAAGGTGATGATAGGACTGCTTCAGCAGATCAGGGAGAACTTCGGAATTGAACTGGACGAGCTTAATATAGGCGGCGGCTTCGGGATTTTCTATAAAGAGGGTGATGAGCCTCCGGCTATAGATGCCCTTATCACCGTTACGATGGATATCATCAGGGCTTGTTGCAGTGAGAAGGGACTTAAGCTTCCCCGTATTGTAATTGAGCCCGGAAGGTGGATGGTGGGTGAAAACGGCATCACTATTTATACAGTAGGTGCAATTAAGAAGATTGAAGGAATCAGGAAATATGTAAGCGTTGACGGAGGTATGGCGGATAATCCGAGGACAGCCCTATACCAGGCGGAGTACCATGCTGTTGTTGCAAACAAAGCAGGAGAAAAACCTGAGGAGCTTGTTACAATTGCCGGAAAGTGCTGTGAATCCGGCGATATCCTCATAAAGGACATAATGCTTCCGGGTATTGAGTCCGGCGACATA
>JAEXXN010000121.1 GCA_023405875.1 Bacillota bacterium
GGGTTTCATTGACCAGGTGGAGGCTATTATAAAGCTGCTGCCCCGGGATAGGATAACTCTCCTTTTCTCGGCAACGATGCCGGAGACCATTGAGGATATATGCAGGAAGTATATGAGGAGGCCCCAAAGGGTGGAGGTGGCTTCCAGAGTCTCTGTGACAGAGAAAATCAGGCAATACTGCTTCAAGGTTGAGGACAGCGACAAATTCAGCCTTCTTAACAAGCTTATATATGTGGAAAAACCGGAAAGCTGCATGATATTTTGCAATACACGGGAAAAGGTGGAAGAGCTTCTTCACAGCATGAGGGCCGAGGGATTTTTTTGCGAAGGACTGCACGGGGGCATGGAACAGGACCGCAGGTTGGGTATCGTAAAGGATTTCAAGAGAGGGGAGTTTCATTTTCTGATTGCGACCGATGTGGCTGCAAGGGGCATACACATCGATGACGTCACCCATGTTGTCAATTATGAAGTGCCGATGGAAAATGAGAGCTATGTTCACAGTATAGGCAGGACCGGACGTGTGGAAAACAAGGGAGTAGCCATTACGCTTGTCTCGCAAAGGGAAGCACGGTTCCTGAAGGAAATAGAAGAATATATAGGCTATGGGATTCCGGAGAAGGAGGCTCCTGGCGCTGAAGAAGTGAAGGAAGGCAGGGCGGCCTTTGAGGACAGGATAAAGTCAAGGCCCAAGGCTAAAAAAAGTAAGGCTGAGGTATTGAACCGTGAAATTACGAAAATACGCATAAACGCCGGAAAAAGTAAGAAAATGAGGGCAGGAGACATACTGGGAGCCATATCCAATATCAAGGGGGTAAACCCTGAGGATATCGGCATAATCGATGTCCAGGATACCTGCTCCTATGTGGAGATATTCGGAAGGGATGCAGACTATATAGTCAGGCAGCTCCAGGACACCAATATAAAAGGGAAAGCCTACACGGTAAAAAAAGTAAGATTCCGCAGTTAACATACGATTTTGCAGGGGGCTGTGTCTTTAGAGAGATCTAAAGCTATAGCCCCTTTTGCTATACCTCCAGCTTCATATCCCCGAATTTGATCCAACCCTTTTTACGCATGAATTCCGATACAATCAGGGTTATAACTGCCGGTGCGGCGAAATGCAGGGCGAAAATCATGGGCAGCGAAGACATACCCATGGTTTCTATAGTGGCGAACTGTCCTACCAGGCCGCTTGTGCCCATACCCGCACCCACCGCATTGTTCTTCATTTCGAAAATCCCCGAAGCTATAGGCCCGAGAACAGCACTGGCTATAGTGGGAGGCACCCATATCAACGGATTCTTGATTATATTGGGAATCTGAAGCATAGAAGTCCCAAGTCCCTGAGCAACCAGCCCCCCCAGCTTGTTTTCCCTGTAGCTTGCAACAGCAAAGCCCACCATCTGGGCGCAGCAGCCTACAGTAGCAGCCCCTGCCGCAAGTCCGTCCAGCTTCAGAGAAATTGCCAGGGCCGCACTGCTTATGGGAAGCGTCAGCACCATTCCCATTATTGTTGATACCAGTGTTCCCATAAGGACCGGCTGCAGCTCGGTGGCATAGTTGACCATCTGCCCGAGAGCCGTCATCAGGGAGGACATAAGGGGACTGACGAAGATGCTTGTGATCCCCCCGGCAATAATTGTTGCAGCGGGAACCACGATTATATTGAGCTTTGTCCTTCCGTTAACCAGCTTTCCTATTTCCGCACCGGCAAGGGCGGCGCATAAAGCCCCTACCGGCTCACCTGTCTTTATAGCATGTGTACCTGCTGCTGTCAGCAGTATTGTCTGGGCACCAAGGGCTCCCGTGACAAGGGAAGAAAAAATTGCAAGTACCGGTCCCTTGACACCATAAGCCACTGCCGCTCCTATGGCAGGCCCCATCATAAGCTGAGCAATATTTCCAAAGCCCACCAGCATCGGTATCCCCAGCTTTTCGCCAACCTGCTTCAGTATCAGTCCTATTATAAGGGAAGAGAAAAGGCCCTGGGCCATGAAGTTCAGGACATTTATCCAGTATTCCTGATAATTGTGCTTCTTTTTTTCCATCATATCGCCTCGTTAATATATATTGCCGATAGTCGTGCAAGCTTTTGCGAGCCGGTATCTTAGTATATTATGGAATAAACCTGCCCCCAAGTAAAGTAAAAAATAGGATAAGCCATAATAAATACTTTATAGCTTACCCTATAGTAAAGCATACTATTTTGTATAATTATCAAAATAACCCTGGATATATACCACCGGTGTCCCTTTATCCCCACTTCCCGAGGTCAGGTCGCAAAGGGAGCCTATAAGGTCGGTCAGCCTTCTGGGAGTCGTTCCCTGGGCTTCCATACTTCCTACAAGGTCCTCTTCCTTGTTTCTGATATAATCTGAGACAGCCTGCTTCAGTTCTTCTCCCTTCAGGCTTGCAAAGTTGTTGTCGGCTATATATTTCAGCTTGATCTCATTGGGGGTGCCTTCCAGCCCTGGGGTATAGGCGGGAGATACGACCGGGTCCGCCAGCTCCCATATCTTTCCTGCCGGGTCCTTAAAGGCGCCGTCGCCGTAAATCATGACTTCAACGGTTTTACCGGTCTTTTCCTTGAGTGCGGCCTGAATGCCGTCAACAATGGGCTGGCAATTATGCGGGAACAGCTTTATACTTTCCTCTGTCGCCTTGTTTGAGCCCAAAAGGCCGTAAGCTTCGTTGAAGCCGCTTCCGTCAATGGGTGCAGCCAGGATATCGTCAAGGCCGTATATCTTCTCTCCACCCT
>JAEXXN010000145.1 GCA_023405875.1 Bacillota bacterium
CTGCTTCCATTCCGATCTGAATTGCGGTACTGAAGGCTGCTTTATCCATGTTCTGGAATATATAGTCCGCCGCCTTTTTCTGAGCTTTGGATAACGAGCTGTACTTATCCTTTATGAGCTCGGTAAAATTCCCTGTTGACCTCATTAAATCCCTCCTTGTTGAATATTATTATTCATTTTTTATTTTGATGTATATTTTACTTCTTTTTATAATTGTATTCTAGCATCTCAACCTTAAGAAGTAAATATAATCGCATTATTTTATTTACATATAGGTTCAATTCCTGCCACCCAGACCATCCTAAAACACCTCTGGTGTTCATAAGGACAAAAACAGGTTGGTATATACCAGCCTGTTTTTGTTATCCCAAGAATTATTACGAATTAATGGATTTTATGATATAATGTTAAAAAGTTATATTATGGCTATAATCTGTAATTAGTGAATGAAGGGAAATTTTCATACATGAAGAATAACGAATATTTATATTATCCATATTCTCGTTGCATTGATAATACTCATCTAAAAAAATCTTTGCTTCTTTTTGATAAAGTTATTTTTTTAGATACACAGCCACAATTTATGAGAAATGCCTTAATGTATCAAGAGAATAAAGATTATGCCGAAAAAATAGAAGAAACATATAATTACCTTTCCGATATTGATGCAATTAAAATTATCAATCCCCAACCTATTATCAATAAATACGATTTGTTTATAACAATGAATGTTACTTGCGATTTAAGAGATACAAATTACTGCGATTTGGCTATAAAACACTCAACAGACATTTGGGATATTCTATATGATAGGCTTCCTCCATCATTTATTGAGGCATTTTATCCGGGCGCAGGCACATTCTGGGAAGCAATATCTATACAAAACTTGCTAAGAGCATATAGTAATCTTAATCTAATGTCTAACACAGAAAGAAGTATCATTGCAAATAATTTCATGTTGGGGCGTTTTTCTAATTTGACCAATTCGGAGTTATGGGAATTATTCAATAAGAGGTATAAATATGTTATTGGGGGCAACCCGCATATTAAGCTTGAAACATATGAAGTTCCATTCTTGCAAGCATCAAGCCTAAGAATAAATGAGGCTTTGCTAGTATGTTATGAGAATGGCTACATACCTTTTACTGATAGCGTTATACATAGCAAGCTCTTAAATGTTAAATTAGAAAATACTTTGTTGAAAATTAACACAGACAAAAATATAAGAGATAGAATTATGCCTGATTTGCAATACAAATTACCAAAAGAGCACTTATCTCTAAAAATCATTGACGAACTACTTCCAAACGAATGCTTCCAAAACCTTTCGTTTTCCGAGTTAATAAACTATAAATCTGAAAATATAAAATTACTTGATCGTTTTAATAGTAAAATTGCGGAAATTTCTGCCTGCATTGAAAGAGTTGGATATGATGATGATTATATTCGTAATTTACAAAAGATAATAGATAAAGAAGTTGTGCCTGAAATAAAAGAAATAAAAGATGAATTAGAAAAATCCTATGAAAAAAATTTTGGAAAATTGATACTTCATTCAATTGGAGTATTAGTACCTACTTTATCGGCATCTGTATTAGGGGGCTTAAGCTTTATAAATATATTGGCCGCCTGTGCATTAGCTGAAGTCGGATATTTAACTACGGTAGGATCAGATACGCTTATAGATATTGTTTTGTCTACACGACAAAGAAAGAGAAATGATTATTCTTATTTGCTTAATCTGCTGCCATAAAATACAAGGCATTATCCATATAATGGGCAGTTAATCATGGAACCCCAAACGCGCTTAAAACTGTCCTTTTGTTATGGAGGTCGGATTTATGGTTCGATATTTGATGTAATATTCGTTTATTTGTGCCGCAAAACCTTATTCTATGCGTGTTTGCGAGTTTGTCGTTATGAACACCCGGACCACTGCCGGAAACCCTCGAGTGTTCATAATGACCAAAACAGGCTGACGATGTGTCAGCCTGTTTTGGTTTGTGATACACAAGAAATATGATATAATTTGAATAGATTAAGTTGGTATTGATGTTCGGAGAGGGACCGGTCCCAAGCAGCAAATATATGAGATCATGTAGATCGTGGATTTGACGAACAAAGATTTGAAATAAAAATATTGATCGGATATTTTAAAGCCGGATAATATATGTTAATTATATTTACAGGAAGCGGCGCGATACGCTTTTCCGGAGGTATATGAATGAAAGATATATTATTTCAATACCTAAAAAGCTACACGAATGCACCTGACGAATCGCTTATGGACGTCATAGAGCAGGTTCCGATCAAGTCTTTTAAAAAGGGCGCGGTTCTTCTTGAGCAAGGGGATATCTCATCAAAATGCTATTTTGTTCTGAAAGGCTTAATCCGTCAATATTCCATTGATGTGGACGGCAACGAGAATACTTCAAATTTCTATTCAGAAAAACAAGTCGCAGCCATATATAATCCACGGTGCGCACAGGAGGCTTCAAGGTACTGTCTCACCTGTTTGGAAGACTCTATATTGCTTGTAGGAGACTTGAATAATGACACGCAGATGTATTCAAAGTATCCTTTTCTGGAAACCCTGGTGAGGAAGATGATGGAAGAGACCATGGCCAACACCCAGGATGAATATGCGGATTTGCTGTCTTCCAGTCCGGAAGACAGGTATCTGTCATTATTAAAGAAGCGCCCGGGGCTTGCCGAGCGCGTTCCGCAAAACCAACTGGCCAGTTATTTAGGCATACAACCGGAATCATTGAGCCGTATCAAGAGACGGCTTAACCCCCTTAAATAACAGCCACAGTGGAAACATAATCTCGCCGTACAGCGGGATTTTTATGATTGCCGCGATTGCCGTTTCCCCATAGCCGGGAATGCCAAGGCTGAAGAAACTGTCGCAAACATAGAAGAAAGACGCAATGACCAACACAATACCCAGTACTTTCGGAAGAAAATTTGATTTGTAAACCAGATATCCCATCGGCAAAAGCCATAAGCCCCAGAAAATTCCCGAAATCACAATTCCGTATTTGTGGAGCTGAAAAAACAAAAATATCATATCTTTCGTTTGATCAGCAAAAGTTCCTGCAACAGACACATTGTTATTAATAATAAGCAGAGCCGCGTAATTGTTGAGTTCATTCACCATAGTGACGGGAATTGAAATCAGCATGAATATCACCATAAGCCCCGCCATATTCTTATTGACCGGTTGAAGGAGCTTATATAATAACAGAACAATGAAGATATGACATATCTGTACGACCAGAGCACTCAACATACTGAGCTGAAAAAGACTGCCGTTTGCGAGAACATTGGCTGCCGTCGCTTCTGCGTTTCCTTCAGTGACAAGAAATGTGGGAACATACATGATACCGAATGCGCTGAGGGGAATCATAAGCGTATATAATAGTCCTGCTATTCTGGCGGTTTTATTTTGCGATTTGAAATTGATATTGCTTTCCATTATTCATCATCTCCCCGTTTTATCTGATGAAAGCATTGTATATCATCTCTGCGCATCCCGCCTTGACTTAAGTTAATGCAAATAAAAAAAGAACGAAGCTGACAGTCTATAAACAGCATGTTCACCGCCGAGGATTGTTCCGCTTGTCGTTACAAAAACGCCGCCCATACACCTGGGCGGCGTTTTGGCGTTATACCGGCACGGTCTTGGATATACTTTTTCCATAAGTGAAAAATATGTTATAATTTAACTGTATAATAATACGGATCAATCAACTTAGAAAATAAAAAAATTATAAAAAGGAAAACAACATGGATAAAGAATTGATCATAACTAGCCCGGCTTTTAAAAATGAAGCAAAAATACCGGTCCAATATACCGGTCGGGGCTCTGACATTTCTCCGGAGCTTCATCTGTCACTCATCAATGATAACGCAAAATCTATCTCGATTATTATGGACGATATGGGGCACCCGATACCGGCATATAATCATTGGGTTATCTGGAATATCCCCGTAATGCAAACCATCCCGGAGAATATACCGTACGGTGTGACAGTAGCTTCGCTGGACGGAGCCGTCCAGGGACGCGGCTATGGAAGAAATCGTTACCGTGGGCCAAATCCGCCTTTTAACTGGTCTCATCGCTATCAATTCAATGTCTATGTTCTGGATTGTAAATTGAATTTGCCGGGTAATAGCAGGAAACGCCATTTATTGGAAGCCATGTCGGGGCATATCCTGCAGCAAGGCTCATTAGTGGGCAGGTTCCGTTAATAATTTTTTATCAGCAGGTTGATAAAAGCACTTTTAAAGCCTGTAATTTCATTAATTACAGGCTTTTGGTTTTTATACTTCGGGTTAAATAAATAATCGTAACTCTCATTGCTCCAAATCCTATTGTTTCTTATTCACCAACTCGGTTATTTCATTAAGCTTTCCGTACAAAGCCGTGATATAAAGGCATTTTCCCTTACTCTTCGCCGCCCATACCTTACCAAGGGTATCCTTTTCTTCCGTATCGCTTGTCTGGCTCCAGGGTTCACCCTTGTATTCCACCACAAGGATCCTTCCATCCTTCAGCAAAGCGACAAAATCAGGATAGAACTTGTCGGTAGAGGTCTGCAGCCAGAAGGAGTGCCTGGGCTGCCTTTCAAGGTTTCTTACCCAATATTTTACTTCGGGCATTGTATCGATATAAACGGCACAATCATATTCTTCTCCCGAAGCTTTTAGTTCTCCTACGTCATCATAGAAGTGTTTGTTGAACTTGAACCTTCCGTCATAATACCAGTTGGCAGGATAGTTCTTAGGGTCGTAAGTGAAAGAAAACTTATCGTCTACCTCAAGGTCCAGCCCCTCTATCATCAGTTGATAGCTCTCCTTGTTCGCTTTCTTCCTGCTTACGTTTATAGCCTTTGTCAAGGCGTCCCTCAAATTGTACTTATAATGTACCAGCTTTTCAAAGGCTACCTTCTGCTCTTCGGTTATATCTTTTATAGCTTTATGAAGAAACATAATAAACTTTGCCTGGGATATATCCTGATGCGGTATATTTCTGTCCAGCCAGCAAATTAAGTCTGCCTCTTGCCAATTGCTGTAGTTGGTGATAAAGGATAACTGTTGATGCAAATTCTGAATGAATCTGTATTCAATATCTCCCTGTTCATCAACCTCAATTTTAGCTGACTTTGTATCTCCCATTTCTTTGATTATTGTATTTGCATCAATTTTGACATCATATTTCAGTACATCCCATTTAGTATTGAGGAAGTGGGTATCCTGGAAAATTTCAAATAAAGTTCCCGACCTGTATGCCAGATATGGTACGCTTATGGGCCTCCAATCCCTCCTATCAGCTTTTTGTTCAGCCGGTTCAGTTTCAATGTCCGGGTTTGCTACAAATGCAATGATTATATCCTTGTATAGCTCTTCAACAGCTTTTTTGTCCTCTTCTTTTTCAAAGCAGTTTTTCAGCTCTTCTACTTCTTCAGATGAAACAAACTCAGTTATCTTTATCTCCTTTGTATCAGGGTCATACTCGATTTTCCCGCTTAACTCGCTGTTGGCCTGATTAAATACCGGTTCGCCCGTGACCCTTTTCTTTTGATTTTTAAGTATGTCAAAAATACTTTGCTGCTGATTTGCCGGAATAATATAATTCTTAGCCTCCAGCTTAGTGAAGCCGCTTTCTATAAGCCCAGCTCCCAAGGCTGATAAGGTTTTCTGGAATTGCGACGACACAACATAAGCGTATGCACTGTTCAACTCATCATTTTTCTTAAATTCAGCATTCGGAAGCCTCAATACCCTTCCTATGAGTTGTTCCGCCGAAGTTGCAGAAGAAATATCGTTGACAGAACATAAAACATAGGCAAATGAGCAATCCCAGCCCTCTTTCAGGGCCTGAACGGTTATAATATATTTTACATCACAAGCTTCTTTAAACAGCTTGAGCCCTGCAAGCTCCTTTATTTCGCCGGTTGCAATCTTGATCTGGTCTTCCGGCAAACCGAAATCATCGATCAATGCTTTTTTTACGACTTCTACGGTGAGCGTTTCTTTTTCCTGGTTCCTGGATTGTGCCTGAATCAGCAATATCGGTCTTATGTATTCGCCTGTTTCTCTTCTATTTACCTCTGCCAGCTCTTCCAAACGCTTTCTCTTGTTGATGGCATTGCGAAGGATCGTCTGCCAGTCTGTATTTGTTTCAAGATATATAGGCATCTTGATCATACCTTCAGCTTTAAGCTCTGCAGCCGATACACTGTGCAATATGTTGGAAGCGTACAGCTCCTTCGATGGGTCATGTTTTTCCTGTGGAGTCGCTGTAAACTCAATTATTGCAGAAGGACTGAACCTTGCCAATGAGTCAAAGGATAACGGTGTCCTTGCATTGTGAGCTTCATCCATGATCACTACCGGTCTTCTCATCCTGAATACATTTGCCAATGAATAAAGAATCTCGCCATTTTCACCTTTCTCAAGGCTGTTCTTCTGAGCTTCCGTGAGCCCCAGGAAGTGATTCATGAGATATCCGTTTGTATCATATATCTTGCGGCCGGTGATGTCGTCTATTCTGAGAGAAGCTAAGGTTGTTACAATAATGCATGTAGCCTGGTCATATTTCTCTTTGCCGGCAAACATAGCTTCCTGCAGATCCATAACTTCGATTGAATCCTGTTCCAGGTCCAATACCATACGGTATTGATGATCAACGTCTTTCAGAGCTTCAAGCGTCTGTTCCTTGATCTGGTTGGTAGGTACGATCCAGAGCACTGTACAGTTATCCAGCCGCAAATATTCCTTTCTGGCAATAGAAACGGCATGTGACGCTATTCTTGTTTTCCCTCCCCCTGTGGGCACACGGAGGCAAATATACGGCAAGCCGGGCAGCTGCCTTATATTGTAATACATCCTGCCGGTATACTCCTGGAAGGCTTTATCTGCTCCTTTATCGTTACAAAGCCTGAGATAGTCCTTTAAATGCTCAAGTACCTTATCCTGATATATTTTGGGCGGTTTTAAGCTCATTTATCTCACCTCCACTTGATATGGAATCTGTTTAAAGATAATGCCGCTATTCTTTAAATAAGCCGCTGAGACATTGCATCTGTCAGCGTACACAACCTTTGTTCCGGTATAGTCCTCCAAAGACATGGCAAAAGCCTTATCAAGCACTGTATCATCCTCTGAAGCATACAAAAGGAAATAGCCGGTATCTCCGTAAGAGCCAATGTACGGCTTGTGAATAACAGCAGAATCATCCAGCGCTTCACGTGTTTCAGTGTAGTAAATATGTCTTGCCAGGCTTTCATAGGATAAGCTTCTGTTCAACATACCGTAAGCGCCGGTGATCGGCTCGGACAGCTCGCAAAAGCTGAAGCCCGAACCGCCTTCCCAATTGTACTTCTCGGATACTCCAGTCCCATCCTCACCCTTTGCAACAGAAGTCAATCTCTTAAGAGTGTGGGAATAACAATGTTCACCCAGCTCCACCGCGATCCATCTTCTTTTCATCTTTGTTGCTACCGCAGGGGTAGTGCCGCTGCCTGCAAAGGAATCCAAAACCAGATCACCTGCTTGGGTGAAATACTCTAAAAGCATTGCCAAAAGCTTCTCAGGCTTCTTTCCATTATTAAATTCAACTCCCCCTTCATGACGGCAATTTCCAAAATCAGCAGCCATGTCATAGAAGTTTGGTATTGTCTTCTTTATTTCAGAGTCCACATCCAGTTTATTAAGCGGAACACCCTGATAATATTTGCCCCTTGTAGCGGTTTCTTTCTGAGGTCCTGTAAAGTACCGGTATCCAAACATATCGTCACCGATTCCGTATGCCTTATATAGAGCACCCAGACCATCCAGTTCTTTTCTTCCGGTCAGGAAATCTCTGAAGAAACGGCCTGAAGAGTTAATGTCCAAGATTTTTCCGGAAGCCCATATTTCTTTAAGTCCCTCCCGGAAGCCTTCTTTTCTCTTTACGATTTTATATTCT
The DNA here is from genome assembly GCA_023405875.1 of Bacillota bacterium. Lineage (GTDB taxonomy): Bacteria > Bacillota > Clostridia > Lutisporales > Lutisporaceae > BRH-c25. The sequence goes on from JAEXXN010000145.1 coordinate 7,976, forward strand.
CCCGGCTTAAAAACGATCACCCTCTTGCCGTCCAGTTCAAGCTCTCTTCCTTCTGCCAACTCCTCGATCACATAATTGAACTTGTCATATGAATACTCTTCGCTCCTAAGATTCGGGACAGCTTTTGGTGTTTTTCTATATACAAGGATCTGTTCAACCTGTTTGTGGAACATCATATCCTTTGTTAATGTCTTATCTTCATACCTGACTTGAACGTAAAATGTAGTCATATAGTTGGTTGCAAAAAATATTTCATCCATAATGACCTTGAGATTGGCACCTTCGGCTTCATCGATCTGTACACAAATAAACCCATCATCCGCTAAGAACTCTTTTATAAGCTGAAGCCTTGGGTACATCATGCAAAGCCATTTATCGTGCCTCGAAAGGTCTTCAAATTCCTTTCCGACTACCGTTCCAAGCCACCTTAATATCTGTGGGTCGTTAACAGCATCATTATATATCCAGCCTTCATTTCCAGTATTATAAGGTACATCTATATAGCAGAACTTGACCTTTTTACCGTAGTATGGCAGCAAAGCTTTTAACGCAATCAGATTATCACCGTGAACAAGTATGTTGCCTTCAGAAGCTTCTATGTTCACCGAGAGGTTTTTATCCAGTGTAAGCATATGGTAAGGTAAGCTCTTGTAATGGTTTATAACAGCCTGTCTTCCGATCCAGTCCAATGCCGGCATATCTCCACCCCCTAAAAGTTAAAGCATATGTATAATTCTACAAATAAGCTCCAACTCCTTTATAGATCGGTGAAAAGGCAAAAACAAAAGAGCCTTCGATTGAGAGGCTCTGAAATAATCAGCACTTATGTATTACTGCAAATTGAATTCTACATACTGTTACATATACAGAAAATCCATGGCTTATTTTTAAGCAATCATGGATTTCTTTGATTCTGTCAAGTTTTAATAATATGTTAGTTTACACTGTTTGCGTATTTTTGCTTTAAGTTCTGAATCTTCTGCTGTTCCGCCTGCTCTGTCGGATACCAGCCCTTTGCAGACATCTTCTTATATATATCATCCTGCATGCACAAAGAATCATTCAGTGCGCTGCTGAATGCACCGCGGACGTTGGCTGTGTTGGCTTCTATGGTACCATGCATATATAACTCGCAGACACCCTTGGTTGTCAAAAGAAGATTTTCCATAATGTTTTTGTCATCCATCGTTTTCCCCTCCTTATACGATTTGATATAAATGGTTCAGAATCTGCTGATGCTTTGTTGCCATCTGCTGTGCGCATTGCTTGAGCTCGGGGTCTTGCAGGGTTCGCGCCGCATCCTGAAACTGCTTGATCAAAAATGATTCGTGTCCCATAGTGTCTTCAAGGTATAAAAGTTCTTTTGGGCTCATGTAATATCACCTCCATTTGATAGTATCCGTAAGTGGCTTCAAACTATACGCCTAAAATAAAACCTTTGTTAAGCAATTAATAACGACGGCTGATGTTATGAACATTTTTTTGGAATGTTCATAGCATCAGCCGTCGTCTTCTATGTTCAAACCGCTTATTCATACCGGTTTGAACATTATAATGCCTGCCGGGGCAAACCAATATCCGTTTTTAAAAAGCCTTTGTATCTGAAGGTTATTCCTTGAATTTTCCCTTCTTCCGTTGCTTAACACATTCAGTCAATAAATACTCTATCTGCCCGTTTACGGAGCGGAAATCATCCTCGGCCCACTCTGCCAGTTCCTTCCATAGAGACGATGATAATCTCAGAGGTATTTGCTTCTTTTCCTTCTCTTTGTTTTCCATATCATCATCCCGCCTTTCTGCTCATTAATACAGTGATCCGCTGTTGACAATAGGCTGAGCATCCTTGTTCCCACAGAGGACAACCAGCAGGTTGCTTACCATTGCTGCTTTGCGTTCTTCGTCCAGATCAACTATATTATTGTCACTCAGCTTCGCAAGCGCCATTTCCACCATTCCAACAGCTCCTTCAACGATCATCTGCCTTGCGTCTATTATTGCAGATGCCTGCTGCCTCTGGAGCATAGCCGCAGCTATTTCCGGCGCATAAGCCAGGTGGGTGATCCTTGCTTCCAGGATTTCCAATCCGGCAATTTCCACTTTTCCCTGTATCTCTTCCTTTATCTTGTCCGCTACCTCCTGGCTGCTGCCGCGAAGGGATTTTTCATTATCATCATTTGAGGAATCATAAGGATACAGCCTTACTATATTTCTGAGCGCCGAGTCACATTGTATGGAAAGATACTCAACATAGTTGTCGACGTTAAAAACAGCCTTTGCCGTATTCACTACCTTCCAGATGACCACGATTCCGATGATTATGGGATTTCCAAGCTGGTCATTGATCTTCTGCTTATCATTGCTCAAGGTCATTGCTTTAAGGGAGATTATCTTTTTTCCGGTATGGCTGCCCGCTGCATGTGCTGAAGTTTTTCCCGGGGCTGCAATAGCTTCGGCGGATAAACCCGCTGTAGTGGCAGCATGGGTTGCTGTATTTACAGCCGTAACAAAAGGATTGACAAAGAAAAATCCGGCTCCTTTAAGTGTTCCGTAATATTTTCCAAACAGGGTCAGCACAAGGGCCTCATTGGGCTTGAGAATCTTGAGCCCTATGAACAGTATGGGACCCACCAAAAATATATATGCGCAGCTAATAATGATCAGAAGGGCTACCGGAACAGGACCTGTTCCGCTGCTGTCATAATTCAGCGCAAAAATAAACCAGGCAATAAAAACGATATAAAGAACCAGATTCACGATCAGCATCAGCATTCCGCTTGATGCTTTTGCCTCGATTTCCCGGTGCTGCACCTGATTTTCTACAGGCTTCACATTTTCAGACATTTTCATTAACCCCTTTCAAATAGTGTTGATATCTTTTTGATATCACTTTAATATTAATTCTATATTGGAGGAAAGTCAATAGGTTATAGTGTATTTACATTTTTAATTTCACTCTTTTTGTCCATCCGGACATTAAATTTTTATTTCCACCCACGGCGCATCCATGAAATTCACTGTAAGAATAAGCGCTATTGACATAGTAACTATTAAGTGTTACTATATAGCGGTAGTAAGTATTACAGAATATCAGTCATACAGAATAGCAAGGAGTGATTATATGGAAAACCTGACGGAAATGCTCAAAGGCGTGCTGGAAGGCTGTGTTCTTGAAATCATCAGCCACGAGGAAATCTATGGGTACGAGATCACGCGGCGGCTGAACGCCCTCGGTTTTTCGGACGTTGTGGATGGAACAGTATATACCATCTTGGTGCGGCTTGAGAAAAATAAGTTGGTGGAAATTACGAAAAAGCCATCCGATATTGGGCCGCCGCGAAAGTTTTTCGTGCTCAACGATGCGGGGCGCAGGGAACTGCAGAAGTTCTGGGAAAAATGGGAGTTCGTGTCATCAAAAATTAACGGATTAAAGGAGTGAATATAATGAATTTTTGGGAAAGAGTTACAGGCAGCGATTTGACTATACAATTGAAAACTTTTGAATCGCGAGCCAAAAAGCTGCCGGCTGATTATCAAGCGGCATGGGAAAAAATTAATGCCAATCTTTGGCCACACTCAGATTTCACCGGTCGCAACCTCATGCCTATTCTTGACGGTGTGCTTGGCCTGCTCGAAGAAGCGGCGTCTGACGGTCAGAGTGTCCAAGAGGTTTTGGGTGATGATATCAAAGGCTTCTGTTCAGCATTGGCCGGCGAAGAAGGGGCAAAGTCTTATCGCGACAAGTGGCGCGACCAACTCAACAATAATATCGCAAAAAAATTAGGTAAATAGGAGGAAAAAATGAGCATACAAGATATCATTGAAGGCAAAAAAAAGTGGCGAGCGCACGTGGCGCGTGTCAAAGCGCTCCCGCAAGACTATCAGATCGTTTATAACGAGCTTCAGAAATATATCTTTAAGGTCGGCCCTGTTGAGCCAACCGACGGGACGGATTTGCTCTCGGGGATTATCGATCTTTTTGAAGAGGGCGCGGCCTTGGGGAAAGGCGTGCTCGAAGTGACGGGCAGTGACGTAGCGGGTTTCTGCGACGATCTAATCAAAGATTCAAAAACTTACGCTGACCTCTATCAAGAATCTGTTGGCCAAGAAGTTAACAAGGCCATGAAAAAGGTTACGGATAAAACAAAGTAAAAGGAGGATATCCGGATGGAAAAGGCAATCCAAGTGAAAGGACTGCAAAAGTCCTACAAGAAGCTTCACGTTCTGAAGGGCGTAGATTTTGAGGTGGAAAAAGGCAGTATCTTCGCCCTGCTAGGCTCCAACGGCGCGGGCAAGACAACGATTGTCAAAATCCTCACCACGCTGCTCAAACGGGATAGCGGAATTGCCACCGTCAACGGTTTTGACGTTGCGGCAAAGCCCGACTATGTGCGGCAGTCGATCAGCCTGACCGATCAGTTTGCCGCCGTGGACGAGATTTTGACCGGACGGGAAAATTTAGTCATGATCGCCAAGCTGCGTCATCTTACCAATCCGCGTCAAGTGGCGGAGGATTTGCTGAAACGCTTCGGCTTGACCGGGGCTGCCGACCGCAGGGTGTCTACTTATTCGGGCGGGATGCGCCGAAGGTTGGACATTGCCATGAGCCTGATCGGAAAACCGCAGATCATTTTTCTCGACGAGCCGACTACCGGGCTTGATCCCGAGGCACGCATCGAGGTCTGGAAGATCGTCAAGGAGCTTGCCGGCGGTGGTACTACGGTATTACTGACCACACAGCATCTGGAGGAGGCTGAACAGCTTGCCGACCGGATCGCCATCCTGCACGAGGGCAGGATCATAGCTAATGGTACTCTTGCTGAGCTAAAGAAGCTGTTTCCTCCGGCAAAGGTAGAGTACGTAGAAAAACAACCTACATTGGAAGAGATCTTCCTCGCAATCATCGGTAAAAAGGAGGAAAAATAAATGGAAGCTATTAAGAACCACTTTTTCAGCGATATGAGCGTTATGCTCGGACGCTCCATGCGTCATATTCTTCGCAGCATGGACACCATCATCACGGTCACTATCATGCCGATCGCATTTATGCTGCTGTTTGTTTATGTGTTTGGCGGTGCAATTCAAACCGGCACGGATAACTACGTGAATTACCTGTTGCCCGGTATTCTGCTAATCGCTATTGCAAGCGGTATAGCTTATACGGCTTTCCGCCTGTTTATGGATATGCAGCGGGGTATATTCGAGCGGTTCCACTCCATGCCGATTGCCCGTTCTACCGTGTTATGGGGACATGTGCTGACCTCACTGGTATCCAATGCTATTTCTGTTATCGTCATCATTCTTGTAGCGCTCCTTATGGGCTTTCGCTCATCGGCAGGATTTCTGCCATGGCTTGCCGTAGCCGGCATACTCGCGCTGTTTACATTGGCTTTAACCTGGATTGCGGCAATTGCCGGACTATCAGCAAAATCGGTTGACGGCGCAAGCGCATTTTCATATCCGCTTATATTCCTTCCGTTTATCAGCTCGGCATTTGTGCCCACCGAACCAATGCCGTCAGCTGTGCGTGCCTTTGCGGAAAACCAGCCGGTGACCTCTATAGTGGAAGCCATCCGTGCTTTATTGTCCAATCAGCCGGTTGGGAATGACATATGGGTTGCCCTGGCGTGGTGTGTCGGAATTATGCTTGTGGCATATTTCTTCGCCATGAGGGTTTATAATCGCAAAGCAGCTTAATGTTTGCAGGCAATAAAATGATAGTAGTAAACAAAATCATCAAGCAAGGGGATGGTAGAATGTATAAATGTGAGTGGATATTATGCCCTGTCTGTGGCAACAAAACACGGGTCAAGATACGTGTTGATACGGTGCTTGAAAACTTCCCGCTATTTTGTCCCAAATGTAAACAGGAAACTATAATCAATATAAAACAACTGAATATGTCAGTTGTCAAAGAGCCAGACGCTAAGACGCAGAGCCGATAACCGTGAGTGAGATCACAGTTGCCGGCTCTTTCTTTATGATAACTCCCCAAGCTACATGATTGCTGAAAAACTAAACGGGAGAATGCAAATTTGCATTCTCCCGTTTAGTTTTTATAGTGATAGCCTCGTTATAATTTTAAGCTTCCGATTTTTCCTTCTGCAGCCTCTACTATTTTTCCCCCATGTATCAAATCCTTTATATAATTTATATAGGGATATAAAAATACATCCTCTTCAATTGCGGAAACCCCTTTAGAGATTTCCTCCAGCACAGCCTTTGAGGCGCTTCCCGGCGAAAGCTCCTCCTTAATGAAGGAATGAGCCTGAAATACGGAAAGCAGCTCTATAGCCAGTATAAACTCCAGCTTTTCCGCAATCTGCCTTGCTTTTTTTGAGGAATTATAGCCCATAGCCACATAATCCTCCTGGCCTGCGGAGGTGGATATATTGTCAACGGTTGCAGGATATGACAGTATTCTCATATCATTGAGCAAGCCTGCCTGGGTATATTGAGGGATCATCAGGCCGGAATTAAGCCCGGGATTCTTTATAAGAAACCATGGGTATTCCGAAAGGCTTCCGTCCATGAACCTGCTGTTCCTGCGTTCCGACATCTTCGCCACGGCTGTGGCGGCTATGCAGGCAGAATCCATTTCTATACCGACATATGAGGAATCACAGTTGCAGCCTGATATCGTTTCCTTATTTGGCCCGTCCCCCCATATTATGGGGTTGTCACAGCAGGAATTCATTTCTGTTTCAATGGTCTTTAAAGCATCCTTCAATGTCTTTTTGGCAGCCCCGTGAAGCTGGGGAATACATCTTAGAGATAGTGCATCCTGGAGCCTGTAGCTTTCATATTGCTTTGAAATTTCAGAGTCCTTCAATATCCTTCTGATATTTTCGGCAGTATCCTTTTGCTCTTCATGGGGACGAACGGACATAAGCCTTTCATCAAATGCCTTAACAGTTCCTTTTAAAGCCTCCAAAGCCATTGCACCGATAATGTCCGCCGACTTTGTCGCTTTTATCATATCATACAGGGCGATTGCACCTATTGCGGTAACTCCTGTGGTACCTGAAGTAAGCACAAGTCCTTCCTTAGCTGAAAGAGTAACAGGCTTCAGCCCGGCTTTCTTCAAGGCTTCTTCACCGGATAACAGCTCTCCGTTTATATATGCCTTTCCCTTTCCTATCAGTACCAACGCAATATGCGCTTCCGGACATAAATATCCTACCGAGCCTTCCCTTGGAGCAAAGGGGGTCAAGCCCAGATTCAGAAATTGCCTGTACAGCTCCATGGTTTCAAGGCTGGCACCGGTAAAGCCCTGTCCTACATTTTGCAGAACCATAAGCATAGTACCTCTTACCTCTTCCACAGACAAAGGCTCTCCTACCGAGGTAGCATGTGATAACACAATATTCTCCTGCAGCTTTGCCGTCTCCGAAGCGGAAATAACCTTGCTGCTCAAGGCACCGAAACCTGTTGTAACACCATACATCACTCTGCCTTCTTCGATCCAGTCTTCCACCAGGCTTCTGGCTTCTTTTACTCTTCTGCAATATTCCCCGGAAAATTCAACCTTTGCTCCAAACCGTGATACGGCCATAAACTCTTCTATTCCTATTTTATCTCCCAAAACTACCGTATCAATATTATTATCTGTCTTCTTAACTGTCAACACACCTACCTCCTGTTTATTCCTTATCTATAAAAAACAACTTGAATGCCGATAAAAGCTGAAGCACAAATATAAGCAATACCATAGAGCCTCCGGCGGCGGCTAAATATTTAACTCCGTCAACACCCTGAGCTCCTCCTGAGAATGCAACCATAAAAAACGCAATACCTCCGATTGCAAAGCCCCATAATATTTTCTGCCATGAAGGAGCTTCTTCTCCCACTGCCAGATTTTTAGTGCACATAGTGGATATCGCGCTTGTCATGGCATCTGCACCTGTGGAAAATGATATTACCAGGGTAACCATAACTACGGGTATCAATATTGCTCCCAGAGGGAAATATTCCAAAAATGCCCATAGGCCCGCTACCGCTCCATGGTTTTGTATCGCTGCAATCAAGTCAACCACTCCGGTTTGCTGCCAGTGTATGGCGGTTCCTCCCCAAACTC
>JAEXXN010000173.1 GCA_023405875.1 Bacillota bacterium
TTGTGGGCGCAATTACAGGCCTTGACGGCTCAGGCTTTTCAGGAATATCCCTGGTCGGCTCCATTGCAAAGCTATTTTCAATAGCTTTGGGCGGAGGAGTAGCGACACTTACTGCTATGGGGCAGATAGCAGCCATATGGGTAGGCGGCGGTACGCTTATACCCTGGGCGGTAATACCGGCAGCAGCTATTTGCGGAGTTGACCCCTTTGAACTGGCGCGCAGGAATCTGAAGCCTGTTGTAATAGGTCTCATAGTTACAACAATAGTAGCAGTGTTCTTGGTATAGTTACACAGACTGAAGCCGCTTATGCGGCTTTTTTCTTTTTATGGATTGCAGCTGCTACTTTCTCCTGCCTTCCTCGAGAGTCCATGGTATACGGACAAAAATTTAATTAGATAAAGATTGTGATGAAAATAATTTGACTATCATTGCATTATATTATATTATTTGTATAGAACTATCTGATAAGTGTGTATATTCAAAACAATGCTTTCAGATTATTTATTTTATTTTTATTTGTTTTTGAGTGACAAATATCGATTGTTCATTTACAGTGATTCTAAGCTGCAGATTATATCTCTGGGGTATACTGTACTTAGTTTTTTTTATACAATTTATGATTATTGTTTACAAAAATGTTGCAGAATAAGAAGGTGGTAACAAAGGGAGACAGAAAAATCTTAAAACTTTGATAGCTCGAATGGGGAAGGGCTATGTAGTGGCAAATTTGTAAAATGAGAAGGAGGAATAGTATGAAAAAGGTGTTATCCTTAACTTTAATACTTGTTATGTCATTGTCTCTGGCGCTCACAGGGTGCTCAAGTCAGGCTCCTGCACCTGGTGGAGAGCCGGCAGCTCCTGCCGAAGGCGATACAATAAAGATCGGTGTATTTGAGCCATTGACAGGCGCCAATGCAGGCGGCGGACAGTTGGAACTGGAAGGTATAAAGCTTGCCAACAAGTTATATCCTGAAGTACTGGGCAAGAAAATTGAGCTTGTAGTTGTTGACAACAAGTCGGACAAAGTTGAAGCTGCTACAGCTGCAGCAAGACTGATTGAAAAAGACAAGGTTTCAGCCATTATAGGAAGCTGGGGAAGCTCACTTTCAATGGCAGCCGGAGACGCTGTAAGGAACGCAAAGGTTCCTGCAATGGGCACATCGGCTACAAATCCTTTGGTTACACAGGGCAACGACTATTACTTCAGGGTTTGCTTCATAGATCCATTCCAGGGAGTAGTAATGTCAAACTACGCTTTCACCAAGCTTGGCGCTAAGAAAGCAGCTATAATACAGGAAGTTTCAAGTGACTACGCAGTAGGCCTTGCAAAATTCTTCACAGACAACTTCAAGAAGCTTACAGGCGATGAAAACAGCATAATCGCAGTTGCAAATTACAACACAGGTGACCAGGACTTCACAGCACAGCTTACAAACATAAAGTCAATGAATCCTGATGTTATATTTGCTCCTGGTAACTTTACAGAATCAGCACTTGTTATAAAGCAGGCAAGACAGCTTGGAATAAAGACTCCCATCATTGGTGGAGATGCCTGGGAAGCTCCTGAATTCGTAGAAATCGGTGGAGATGCTGTTGAAGATGTTGTATTCTCAACCTTCTTTGCATCAGAAAAACCGATAACCGCCGAATCCACAAAGCTTATCGATGCTTACAAGGCTGATTACAGCGGAAAAGAACCGGCAGCAGTTACCGCTCTCGGCTATGATGCTTACCTTATAATCTACAAGGCTATCGAAGCAGCCGGTGCAGCTGACTCAGCAAGCATCCACAAGGCTCTTCTTGAGACAAAGGATTTCCAGGGTGCAGCCGGTGTTGTTAACTTTGACGAAAACAGAAACGCTATAAAGAGTGCGGTTATAAAGACAGTTAAAGATGGTAAATTTACATTTATGGATGTAGTAGAACCGGTAAAATAAGAATAAGAATCAGCCTTCCCCATATATGTAGAATATAAAATGATGTAAAATGCATTTCCTCCCTATATGGGAGGAAGTGCGTTTTATGACAGGTTTTTAACTGATTTTGGTTTTATAGGAAATATCTTAGAGGTGGCTTTGTCCACAAAATAGGCGGCAAAAGCCGAAATTTTACTTAGGTGGTGTATATATGGCATTAGAAATGTTTTTACAGCATTTGTCTAATGGTATATCCCTGGGAAGCCTTTACGCACTGATTGCCATAGGTTATACAATGGTTTACGGTATTCTGAGGCTGATAAATTTTGCACATGGTGATATATTCATGATGGCAGTGTACTTTGCCTTTTTCGGAGTTACGACCTTTGGGATGCCGTGGTACGTATCCTTCATAGTCGCTATAGTTCTGACAGGCATTTTGGGTATAACTGTTGAGACACTTGCTTACAGACCGATAAGAGAAGCTCCGAGAATCTCAATACTTATTTCTGCGATAGGTGCTTCCTACTTGTTGGAAAATCTGGCTACCGTTATGTTTGGCGGCAGGCCGAAAACCTTTCCGCAAATTCCCATGTTTACCGACATGGTGCAGATAGGGAATGTTATGATTCAGAAGCTGACCTTTATGATTCCTATCGTAACTGTAATACTTTTATTTATTTTAATGTATCTTATCAACAAGACAAAAAGCGGTATGGCTATGAGAGCCATTTCAAAGGATATCGAAACAGGAAGGATAATGGGTATAAATGTAAACAGAACAATATCCTTCACCTTTGGTATTGGTTCACTGCTTGCAGCTGTAGGAGGCCTGATGTGGGGGCTCAAGTTCCCCAGCATACTTCCTCTTATGGGTGTTATGCCGGGAATCAAATGTTTTATAGCGGCGGTAATTGGCGGTATTGGTAGTGTTCAAGGGGCGGTAATGGGCGGATTCATACTTGGAATAGGAGAGATTATGCTTGTAGCATTTCTTCCGGAGCTGTCCGGTTACAGAGACGCCTTCAGCTTTATTCTGCTAATATTAGTACTCCTCTTTAAGCCGACAGGCTTAATGGGAGAAAAAATATCGGAGAAGGTGTAACTATGAAGAGAAATACTATTTTAACATTATCCGCCATAATCGTCGTTGTTGTACTTTTGATTGCCGCTAATAGTTTCCTGGACACATATCTGCTGAGAATACTGAACCTGTGTGCTATCTATACGATACTGGGACTCAGCATGAATCTTATAAACGGTTTTACAGGACTATTCTCCCTGGGGCATGCAGGCTTCATGGCTGTCGGTGCATATGTTACGGCACTGTTCACAATGCCCATAGCTACCAAGGAGATGAACTTCTTCATGGCACCTCTTGTG
>JAEXXN010000177.1 GCA_023405875.1 Bacillota bacterium
GCATAAGGCCTGCAATTTCATCGTTAAGCACAGCTTTGAGAGCATCAAGGTCAACAGCTCCATTTTCATCCGAAGCTATTTCCACAATATCAAAGCCTGCAACGGCAGCGCTGGCCGGATTGGTTCCATGAGCGGAGTCAGGAACTATTATCTTGTTTCTTTTTTTATCCCCGCGGCTTTCGTGATATGCTTTCATGATCATCAGCCCGGTAAGCTCGCCGTGAGCTCCCGCCGCAGGCTGCAGGCTGACCCTTGCCATACCGGTTATCTCGGAAAGCATGGTATCAAGGTCGTACATAAGCTCAAGGGCTCCCTGTACGGTTTCCTCCGGCTGCAGGGGATGGATATTGCTGAAGCCATCCAGGGCGGCCACATCTTCATTTATTTTGGGGTTATATTTCATGGTGCAGGAGCCCAGGGGGTAGAAGCCTGAATCTACGCCATAATTTTTATTGGACAGATTGGTAAAATGTCTTATAACGTCAACCTCACTGACCTCAGGCAGAGGCGCTTCCTCGGCTCTCATAAAGGAAGCGGGTATCAGCTCATACAGGCCGGTATCCGGAACATCACAGGGAGGCAGGCTGTAAGCCTTTCTGCCTTCCTTTGAAAGTTCAAAAATCAGCTTATTGTAATTCTTCATTTTGCCACCTCCATTACCTGGGTGAGCTTGTCGATTTCTTCTTTGGTTCTTTTTTCGGTAACACAGAGCAGTAATCCGTTCTTTAATTGGGGATATTCCTTATCCAGCTCAAAGCCGCCAAGTATATTATTCTTCAACAGCTCGCCGTTTACTGCGCTTCCGGGGGTTTCTCCGGCAACAGCAAATTCTTTGAAAAAGGGTTTGTCGAACAATAGCTTGAATTTTCCGCCCTTTGTAAGCTGTGTCATTGCATAATGAGCTTTTTTTGCGCTTTGTTCCGCTACTTCCCTGAGGCCCTTTTTGCCCATGGTGGACATGTAAATAGTCGCCATAAGAGCGTTGAGACCCTGGTTGGAGCAAATGTTTGAAGTCGCCTTATACCGGCGGATGTGCTGCTCTCTGGCCTGGAGTGTAAGTACAAAGGCACGCTTGCCGTCTACATCGTCAGACTGCCCTACTATCCTTCCGGGCATTTTCCTCATCAGCTTGGAGTTGGTGGCTAAGAATCCCAGATAAGGTCCGCCGAAGCTGAGGCTGTTGCCAAGGGACTGTCCGTCTCCTACTGCAATATCTACTCCGGATTCTGCGGGACTTTTGAGTATGCCGAGGGATATAGGGTCTACATAGTCGATAAGTACTGCTTTATTCCCATGAACGAGTTTTTCTACTTCTGTCAAGTCTTCGATTATTCCGAAGAAGTTGGGATTCTGAACGATGACGCCTGCAGTACCGGCTTCTACCAAAGGCTTCAGCTTCTCTACATCAGTTACGCCGTCTGCCATATCAACTTCAATGACCTCAACATCACGGAAGTGCAAATAGCTTTTCAATACCCTTCTTATTTCCGGATTAACGGTCTTGGATACTATTATTGAGCTGCGCCTTGCATTTTCAACAGCCATCATAGCAGCTTCAACACAGGCGGTGGCGCCGTCGTACATGGAGGCATTGGTAACATCCATGCCGGTCAGGCCGCAGATCATCGTCTGATATTCAAATATTGCCTGCAGGGTCCCCTGGCTTATTTCCGGCTGATAAGGGGTATATGCGGTGTAAAACTCCGATCTCATAGCCAGATGTCTCACTATGGAAGGGATATAATGGTCATAAGCTCCGGCTCCCAGGAAGCATACCAGCTCGTCGGTGCTTTTATTCGTATTGCTGAGCTGCTTCATATGTCTGGAAAGCTCCAGCTCGGACAGTGCATCCTGAATATCTATTTTTCTGTCAAGCCTGAGCTCCTTTGGGATATCGTTGAACAGGTCCTCAATGGACTTTGCGCCGATACTGTCCAGCATCAGCTTCTCATCAGCTCCGGTATTTGGTATATACCTGTGCATATTAGGCCTCCTTTTCGCAGAAATCCTTATAATCCTGCTCGTTCATGAGGTTATCCAGGTCGGCTTTGTTTGTTATTTCAACTGCAAGAATCCAGCTTTCATAAGGCTTTTCGTTTATAAGCTGAGGGGAATCGGACAGCTCTTCATTTACTTCAAGCACTTTGCCTGAAATAGGAAGATATGAGTCGGAAGCAGCCTTTACTGATTCAACCACTCCGAATACGTCTCCTGCATTAAGCTCGTCGTCTACTGAAGGCAGCTCGACATAAACTATTTCTCCCAAGGCATGCTGGGCATAATCCGTGATTCCGATATAGGCCTTGTCGCCCTCAACCCTTACCCATTCGTGATCGTTTGAATACAATAATCCTGATTTGATTTCCATTTTACATTCCTCCTGAATAAATTTTATTTTTTGTAGTTTTTATTATAGAACTTCCTGCTTACGACCTTGGCCTTTACAGTGTTCTTCCTTATCTGGATATCTATCTGCGAGCCCAGCTCGGAATGCCCGATATCCACCATTGCCAGACCAATGTTCTTCTTCAGTGAAGGTGAATAATATCCGGTGGTAACAAAGCCTATATTCTTTCCTTCGGATAAAACGTCGTATCCATGTCTCGGTATTCCCGGGCCTTCCATTTCAAAGCCGACTATCTTTCTCTTCAAGCCTTCGGCCTTCTGCTTTTCCAGGGCTTCCTTGCCGATGAAGTTGGGCTTGCCCAGCTTGACGAACATTCCAAAGCCTGCTTCCAAAGGAGTGATTTCCGGTGAAAGCTCATTTCCATAAAGGGGCAAATTCGCCTCAAATCTCAGAGTATCACGGCAGCCAAGTCCGGTGGGCATTGCCCCCTTATCCTTTCCTGCCTCAAGTATTTTATCCCATACATGCTCCGCATCCTGATGCTTCAAATATATTTCGAAGCCGTCTTCTCCGGTATAGCCTGTAC
>JAEXXN010000202.1 GCA_023405875.1 Bacillota bacterium
TTTTGCTCAAATTTATGCAGCATAAATGACCCCCGAAGATATTTTGAATTTTATGGTTTCATTGTTTGTCAATGACTATTCTATATTAATTTGCTATGTGTGTCAAACTAAAAAAGACTCTAAGTAAGCTGCGAATTCTTACCTTAGAGCCTGTCACAATATTGCTTTCAGAAGAAGCATCAGCCCTTCTTATTATTCTTGTTCAGATCCGCCAAACTGTATTAGCTTCCCCAATTCACCCTTTCCGGGGCTGAATAGGTTCACCCTCCATACTCCCTCAATATCCTTCATAACTAATGTTCCCTTCAGCGTAGCCTGATCTTTTCCCTCGGCATTAGGCTTTACTAATGCCGTTATACTATATTGAAATGTTATCTCTCCATTATCTGCCGCTATTTTATCCCACAAATCAATAGCTTTAATTTCAAGCGTGCTACCATATTTCTTGGCTGCCATTTCTCCCTCTAAAATTATCCTGTTAGCTGCAGATAACTCCAGTGCATCTTCAGTCATTAAATTTCCATACTTGTCTTTTAATGCTTTCTCTATTTCAACTGACTCCATCCCTATAGTAGTATCACTATCTACATAGGGATCCAATGGTTGATTGTAATATAAATCAACTATATCAGTATTATCTATTGTATAATATTTCATCAAAAACTCTTTTGCTCTAGTTTCAACCCTATCTCCAGCTAATAGATTGAAAAAAATGCTTACGGCAAATATAATTGCTGCTGCCAGCGCTGCCGTAATAGCCCAAAATTTTTGCCCTTTTTTAGCAAACATGCTTCCGATTTTTTCCATTTAATTACCTCCCGCTGATTAAACAGCATATACTCAAAGCTTCTATACTATATTCTTATTATACCATTTGGCTCTACATTGAAATGGCCTGATTTATTGGAGGAAGATCAACAAAGAATAACACGAAAATAGATTATATTATCCTCGTGTTACTCTTTATACCTATTATAAAGCTCTAAACCTGCAGTTTTTCACCTCGTCCATATAAGGAATTGAGGTCTCGGCACCATGTCTTGAAACGGAAATTGAAGCAGCAACGGAAGCAAGCCTTAAAGCCTCGCTTTCACTATAGCCCTGTACCAGACTTCCTATAAAAAAGCCGGTAAAGGTATCTCCTGCACCTGTTGTATCAACGACAGGCACATCATATATGCCATGTTCAAGCCTCTGCCTGCTGTCCATGTATTTTACTCCGTGCCTGCCGAGGGTCAGCACGATTTTCGCCTCAGGATAGAGCCCTGCAAGGCTCTCCAAAAGCTTCTCCTGTTCAATGTCACCGCATATATCCGCAGCTTCGACTTCATTAAGTATAAAATAATCTATATACTCCAAAGGCAAGGCAGATATCTTTTCGTTCATGGGAGATGGATTCAATACAATCACAAGCCCTTTAGCATGCGCCTGTTCAATAATATAGTCCAGCATATTGATCTCATTCTGGAGAATGAGGAAATCGCCCTGAACAAAGCTTTGCAGCGTTTTATCAACCTGCTCCCTGGTAATGGTCTGGTTTGCGCCGCCATATAGTATTATACAGTTCTGTCCTGCTCCGTTCACCTGAATTATGGCCTGGCCTGTGGAAACCTCATCACGCAGTTCTATAAAGTCAGTATTTATATCATTTTTACGCAGGACCTCCAACAAAAAATCACCGTCAGCCTTGCCTGCAGCACCTGCATGGTATACCCGGATACCTGACCTTGCCAGTGCAATGGACTGGTTCAACCCCTTACCGCCGCAAAAGACCATACGCGAGCCGGAGGATATGGTCTCACCCGGACGGACAAAATGATCAACTTGATAAACATAGTCAATATTCAGTGATCCGAAATTCAGAATTTTCATCCGAAACCTCCTGTCTACCCCATAAAAAAACGTTACTGCTTCTATATTACAGAATATTATTGTTTTCTTAAAAAATGATAATAGCATTCTACAGCTTGATAATATTTTTCCAATAATACAGATTCATTGGGCTTGTGTGCTTCACTGCTTTCACCCGGACCAAACAGAACGACCGGCAAGTCATACTGCGTCAGGAAAACCGACGCATCGCTGAAAAAGCTTGTGCCGGTGAGAGCAGGCGTGCTGCCGCAAACCTCCTGGACCGATTCCGAAAGCTCTTTTACCAGCATATCCCCAGAGGATGTTTCAACAGCTTTCCTGTTTATAAGCACCGTATACTCCAGCTTTACGCCCGTATGCTCCTGTTCAATGCTTTCAAGCAGTCGGTCAACTGCCGCCAAAAGCTGCTCATGCGCCAGAAGCGGAACGGTGCGTATATCCAATGTCATTGAACAGGTATCGGGTATCATATTTGCCTTTACACCGCCTTGTATCCTTGTCAGCGTACAGGTGGGCTTTGAGAGATAAGGGTGGATTCCCTCACAAACCAGCGGCTTTAGCTTCAGAAACAACCGTAGTGCAATTTCGGCGGCATTTATACCTTCCCAGGGATATGCCCCATGAGAGGTTTTCCCGTGAATGGTAAATTCCAACCACAAGGTTCCTTTGGAGGCAACAGAAATGCTATTCCCGGTAGGCTCACCGATTACAATCCTTCCTACTCTGTCCAGCAGCCCGCTTTTTACTACAGCCTGTGCTCCTAGCCCCGAGGTCTCCTCATCCCCTGTGCCCATAAAAATAATATCGTTTTGCGGTATAAAGCCTTCTGCAGCAAGCTGCTTAAAAGCATACAGCATGGCACAAAGGCCGCTTTTCATATCACTGGAGCCTCTTCCGTACAGCTTATCACCGCAAATAGTGGAAAAATCCGGGGGATAATCCCAGCCGCTCAAGCTGCCAAAAGGAACTGTATCCAGATGGCCGTTGATGATCAGCGCCTTCCCGCTTTTACGGCCTTTCAGAGTAGCTGTGACGTTTGCTCTTCCTTTTGAAAACTCTTCGACTTCAACAGGGCAGCCGGAAGCTTTTAAACAGGAGGCGATAAATTCCGCCAGGAGAGCTTCCTTTCCATCAGGATTAACTGTTATGATATTAACCGCATTACACAGCAGTTCAAGTGCTTCATCTTTTTGAAATTGTGCCAGCACTCCGGACATTCTTTACCGCCTCCTTTTTTATTTTGTCAAATGATCCAAAAGGCTTTTCCAAAGTTCATTGTAAAATTCCCAATTCACAAACTCGGGAGGACCCCAGTGAGGTGCGCAATCGGAGGTAAATACAGCCGATCTCCCTTTGCCGAATTCACCTACTGCTATCAAAGGATCTCCATTTATTGCAACAAGGACCTCGCCTTGCGGAAGCGCCTTTGTACGGTTATAGCCAAGAAAATGCGGCCATTCTTCAGGCAGTCCCTTAATAGCCTCATGCTGCTTGACTGTGACAGGTACAATTCCCTCCGGGTGCTCTGCCCTGTCATCGGCTTCGATGCATTGTACAGGCAAAATATCCTTTATCGGGGTTTCTCCGTATCTGGCTTTTGCATCAACTCCGGTAAAGGACATGTAGCCTCCTACCATTAACAGGGAGCCGCCCTCATTTACATAGTCCTTGAGCAGCTGGCAGCGGTTCGGTGTCCTTACGCTTCTGGCGAAGGTCTGGGGAGCAAGCAGCAGTGTGTTGGAACCTATATCAGACAGGATCACGCATGCATATTTGCTGATCTCATCCATCGTAAAAGGAAATTCCTTCGGCGCAAGATGATTTGGTATATACTCCACCTCATAACCCGCCTTTTCAATAGCAGCGCGGATATACCCCACACCTTCCTCATAAACCGATGTGTAAAAGCTGTCAAACCCTTTTACATGGGTAGTGTAACTCATCCATGACTCACCGGCTATCAATACTTTCTTAGACATTTGTATCTCCTCCTATTATTTGCACCAGTCCAGAATCAACTGTGCGTATATCAATATTGCATCCAGATATTGCTGTATATCTATATATTCATTGGCAGTATGGCATTGGGCAGGCGAACCTGGACCATATTGAAGAGTAGGGCATTGGGCAATATTTTTCCATACCCGCGCGTCACAGCCTGAAGAAGAGCCTACTATACGTACATCTTTTCCAATTGAAGTCTTATACGCACTTTGGAAGGTCCTGACAAAGGGATGCTCAAGCTCCATTTCAAAGGCTCCCCCCGCCTGATAAATAGAAATTTGGGGCTTATGATCCTTCAACCACTCATCACCCTCACAGCAGCGATAAATAGCTCCCGTATATGCTTTTACAACCTCGTCGTGGTTCATTTGCTTTGGAAGGTAGTGCACACAGGTTTTGAAGCAGCAGTAGTCTGCGACGGTCGAACCTGCCGTACCCCCTTCAATTACTCCTACATTTGATGTTGGAGCAGGTAAAAGTGCATGCTTGTAGTTCATCAGCCACTTATGCTCCAGCTCGTCAATGGCGGCCATAAGCTTGACAGCTTTTTCAATCGCGCTGACGCCAAGCCACTTGGAGCCGGAGTGAACCGCTTTTCCCTCTATCTCAACCTTAAAAAAGATAAAACCCATGTGCGCTGCAATAAGCTCATAGTCGGTAGGCTCGCACACCACCACGGCGTCTGCCCTCTGACCCTTCATCGCGGCTGCAATGGAGCCATTACCTCCGCCTTCTTCATCTGCAACCGACGTGATAACAACCTCTCCCGGAAGCGGTCTTCCGGCATCCTTCAGCAATTGGACCGCCATTGCGGCTGCCATCAGGCCGCCTTTCATATCGCACACACCCAGCCCATAAATTTTTCCTTCTTTTATCGCCGGTTCATGGGGAGCTGTTTTCCATAGGCTCAAGTCTCCTGTCGGCATTGTATCAATGTGCCCGTTGAACATGATTGACTTTTTGCCCATGCCTTTAAAGGAAGCATAAACATTATATCTGCCGTCATAATTATGTCCTGGATTACCCTCCCGGTGTTCTGCAAGGCTTTTTTGAATTACCTCCTCTGTCATTTGATCCTTAATAACTGAAGAGGCACCCATTTCATGGAACATATCAATAAGATAGTCCTGTCCTTTTCTCTCCAGGCCTCCGTCAATACCATGGCCGATATCGTGGGTATCAATAGCTACAAGATCTGAAAGCCTTTTAATGTACTTATCCTTATTCCTTTCAAGGGTTTGTTTCAAATTTTCCATAATGTACACCTCATTCTTTTACAACAATGCTACTAGTCGTAAAGCCTGATGCAGTCCTCAACTATATTCCAGAATTTTTCTTGGTCCAGCTTAACGGATACCAAGGAATTGGGTTCCTTGCGCATGGTGTTGAAGTAGTCGCACAAGGTACGCCCGTAGCATTTTTCACTCCTGATCTCGACTTCAGTATACATGGGCCTGGTCTCGATGCATGTCGGATCAATGAGGTATGCAATGCAGGTAGGGTCGTGCAAAGGTCCGCCTGCCCAGCCGAATACTGCTTTTTGCGTCTTACCGAAGAATCTCATAAGATCGGCAAACAGATGTGCCGCCTTATTGTCGATCTTCTCCATCCTATCGACTATTTCCGGATAACACAAAGCCTGCCTTGTAAGATCAAGCCCCATCATTACAATCGGTCTGCCTGAATTAAACACAACATATGCCGCCTCTGCATCTGCCACAATATTAAACTCTGCTGCGGGAGTAGCATTGCCAAGCTGATAAGCTCCCCCCATCAGAACGATCTGCTGGATTTTTTCTACTATCCTGGGCTCTCTCCGCATTGCCATTGCTATGTTTGTGAGCGGGCCTGTAGGTACCAGTGTAATATCTCCCTCTGAGGCCATCAAAGTTTCAATTATAAAGTCCACAGCGTGTTTTGGGGCAAGCTGCTTTGTCAACGGTGCAAATACAGGGCCGTCAAGACCGGTTTCTCCATGTATGTCCTCTGCAATGACCTGCTTTTCCCTCACCATAGGAAGGCCCATGCCCGCATATACCGGCACATCAATGCCCAGGTGCTGGCATACATTCAGTGCATTCCTTTCAGTTTTCTCCAGAGTTTGGTTGCCTGCAACCACAGTAATGCCCAAAAGCTCCAGCTTAGGGTGCTTTGCAGCCATTAAAATTGCTACTGCGTCGTCATGTCCTGGGTCACAATCAAGAATGATCTTTCTTTTTTCCATAGCTATACTCCTTTACTATTTTATAGCCGCTCTGTTATGAGCGAGCTTTTTATCTTTATGTCTCTTACAGCTTTACGCCACAGAGAGACAATAAGTACGGAAATTGTTATGATATAGGGCATCATCAGAACAAACTGCGAAGGCCATCCATAGGCCTGCAGCCTTCCTCCGATGGAATCGGTAAAACCGAAGAGCAGGCAGCCGATCCATGCAAGCAGCGGGTTGGCACTGCCGAAAAACATTGCAGCAACTCCCATGAAGCCTCTCCCGTTAGTCATATTCTCAGTGAACATCTGGGAATAGCCTATTGACAGGTGAGCCCCCGCCATTCCTCCAAGGATACCCGATATGATCATCACCTGATATTTCATTGTCTTCACATTAATACCTGCTGTCTCTGCCGCCATCGGAAACCGACCGACCGAACGCAGCCTTAAGCCCCATACGGTACGGTAGAGCATGAAGGCCATTATAAGCACCATGGCAATCCCGAATACCTCCATCAGAGACCAGTTATTGAACAAACCGTTTAAATACCTGTTGCTTTCAAAAAGAGGGATATTGATCCTGGGAATGGCGGCAATTTTGGGATCGGTAAAGCTTCCTGTGGTGCCTAAAAATTGTTTTATGCCAAACTTGGTAATGGCAAGTGCGAACATATTGATTGCAGTGCCGATGGCACAGATATCAGCCTTATATCTGATATGCGCCACTGCCATTATCAACGACATGACAACCCCTGCAAGCATTGAGACAACAAGCGCCAATAGCCAGCTTCCGGTAAAATAGCTGATACAGACTGCTGTAAATGCACCTGTAAGCATAATGCCCTCAGTACCTATATTAATAATATCAGCCTGTTGTGTTATTACCGCCGCGAGCGCTGCAAACAAAATAGGAGTTGCGGCTCTGATGGTTGCATATATCAAGGTGTAATCAAAAATTGCACTAAATTCCATTAATAAGCCCTCCTTCTTGATTTTGTTCGTTTGGCGGAGCTTGTATGCCTTTTTTGGCTTTTCGTTTCTTATTGAAGGTAAATAGCGCCTCCATTGTTGCAAAGATTATAAAGATGGCTATAATTGTATCGACGATTGCCTTCGGCACACCCGTATAACGTTCCATACCCAAAGCGCCCGATTTCAGGATTGCAAGGAAAAACGCCATAAAGGGCACTGTCTTTATATCACTTTTTACAATCAGTGCTGCCAGCATTCCATCAAATGCAATACCGGAAGAGAAGCTATCGAGAAAATATCCGTATACTCCCAAAACCTCAATACAGCCGGCCATTCCTCCAACTGCGCCGCTTAGCAGCATTGCACCGATCATTGTCTTTTTGGGACTTATGCCCACATACTGTGCGTGCAGCGGATTTAGCCCTGCGCTGGTAAATTTATAGCCTATTGTCGATCTTGACATAAGCCAATAGATAAAAGCCACGGCAGCAATTGCTACAAAGAGTCCCATATGCGCCTGGCTGGGCTTCATAAACTGTGTAAGCTTCACTCCTTCTGCCACTGCCGGTGTCTGCGGCACTCCTGTTTTTGCACTGAAGGGCCCGTTTACCAGGTACGAAGTGATAAGCATTGCAACATAGTTCATCAAAATGGTAACACAAACCTCATTGACGCCCCACTGTGCTTTCAGCGCTCCCGGGATTGACGCCCATAAAGCTCCTACCAGCATTGCAAAAGCAAAACAGAGTACTATATGGACCGGAGCCGGAAGCCCTATAAAGGTAAAACCGACCCAGGCCGCCGCCATTGCGCCCAGATAAAGCTCGCCCTCAACTCCAACGTTGAATACGCCGACTCTGGAGGATATGGCAAAGGCCATAGCTGTAAGCAGAAGAGGTACAAATTTCTGGAGTGTCGTACCCAGGTTCAGCTTACCTACAAAAGCGCCCTTAAACAATTGGAAGTATGCTTCCAGGGGATTAAAGCCCATGGCAAGCATTATCACTGCACCGATCAACATAGAGACGACAATTGTAAGAAGAAGATTTATATACTTATTGGTTACTTTCATGACTATGCTTCACCTCCAGTCCCGGCTGCTTCAACTGTTTCTCCGGAGCTGCCGCCCATCATCAGAAGTCCTATATTATCCTCATTTGCGTCTTCAGCATTAAGGGTACCCATTATCTTTCCTTCGTACATGACGACGATCCTGTCGGACAGCGATAATATTTCTTCCAGATCTGCCGATATCAGCAGAATACCCTTTCCGCCGGCTTTAACTTCGTTGAGAATCCGCCGGATGGATTCAATTGCGCCTATATCAACACCCC
This sequence comes from Bacillota bacterium, assembly GCA_023405875.1. Taxonomy (GTDB): domain Bacteria; phylum Bacillota; class Clostridia; order Lutisporales; family Lutisporaceae; genus BRH-c25. The sequence goes on from JAEXXN010000202.1 coordinate 8,394, forward strand.
TGGAAGGCTGGGATGCGATCAGCAGCTTGCCGTCTGCATCAACCTCACGGGCAACGACGACTTTTTGTGCGTTTCCGCCTGAAAATGACTGCGTAAGCGCTTGTGGATTACCGGGCCTTATATCAAACCTTTTAATCAGCTTTTCTGAAAAATCATATATCTCCTTACCATTGCGGATAATACCCTTTGCAAAAGGCTTCTGGTTCACCTTTACGGCCACCAGGTTGTCCATCAGACTCATACCTCTGTTTAAGCCCCTGAGATTTCTGTCCTCGGGTATGTGGGTCAACCCTGCCTCTCTGATCCTCTTAGGAGATTTATTTGTAATATCAACCTTGTCCAATACAACAAAACCTTTTTCTACCTTGCGCAAGCCCGTAATAGCTTCTATAAGCTCACTCTGCCCATTTCCGTCAATTCCTGCAATGCCGACGATTTCGCCGGCCTTCACATCAAAGGATACTCCTCTTATTTTGGAAAGCTCCTTTTCCCCGGATGTCCAGAGGTCTTTTACCTCAAGCACATTCCCGCCGGTCCGGGCCTTTTTCCTTTCCACATTCAGAAAAACCTCACGGCCTACCATCATTTTTGCGAGCTCGGCTGTATTGGTGTCACTTTTGTTGACAGTGTCAACGAACCTGCCCTGACGCATGACTGTAATCCTGTCCGATATCTCCATGACCTCATTCAGTTTATGTGAGATAAACACGACAGATTTACCGTCAGCCTTCAGATTATTCAGAATCTCAAAGAATTTTTTGCATTCCTGAGGTGTAAGCACTGCTGTAGGTTCATCAAGTATTACTATTTCTGCTCCCCTGTAAAGGGTCTTGATTATTTCCACTCTCTGAGCTTCGCCCACTGAAATCTGGTTGATTCTCTTATTAGGCTGGATATCCATCTTATAGGTATCAATATATTTCTGAATTTCTTTTCTCGCATTGTCAAAATCAATAACTATCTTTTTCCTCGGTTCAAAGCCAAGTATAATATTTTCCAATACCGTCAGCTCATTGACCAGCATAAACTCCTGGTGTACCATTCCGATTCCGTGTTCTATCGCCTTTTTTGGGGAAATATCTGTAAACTCCCTGCCGTTCACCTTTATCGTTCCGTTATCTTTAGGATAGATACCGTAAAGCATTTTCATCATGGTTGATTTCCCGGCGCCATTTTCACCAATAAGCGAGTGTATCTCTCCCTTTTTCAGGTTGAACCGGCCGTGGCTGACTGCTTTTATCGAATCAAAATTCTTTTCAATGCCTGACATCTCAATAATATACTCATTCATAGCCTCACCCCTTCCCTACCGCTAAAGGTCCTTTATGCCCTGCGTTTATTTTTAAAGTGGTCTGCTGCTAAACAGACCACTTTAAATTTAACCTGTGGTTTATTCTAATATTTACTTTCTTCCAAAGCCTTCAAATGCCTCGACTTTAATTTCGCCGGATTTTACCTTTGCTTCCAGCTCTGAAATTTTATCGAGAATATCCTGTGGGAATTTGTCTCCCAGGGCCTGCTTCATAACTGACATATCAGTAAGTCCTACTCCGCCGTTTGATATATCCAGGTAAGTTGTCTTGTTGCCTTCAAAAGTTCCTTTTACTACTGATTCAATTGCAAGGTATGTCCCCTGATCCACACGCTTCAGCATTGAAGTCAGTATCGAGCCCGGATAAACTCCGTCCTGGTCCAGGTCAACACCGATTGCATATTTTTTCTGTTCTTTTGCTGCTTCAAGTATACCGTTGCCTGTTCCTGAAGCAACATTCATCACTATGTCTGCGCCCTGGCTATACTGTGCAATGGTAAGCTCCTTACCCTTAAGCGGATCGTTAAAGGTTCCTGCAAATGACTGCAGGATTTTGATCTCAGGATCAATATACTTGGCTCCCTGTTGGTAACCAACGAAGAAATCGGACAATACCGGTATATCCATGCCGCCGACCCATCCGATAGTTTTGTCGGCATTTATACCCGGAATATCAGTTTTGGTTGTAAACATTGCTGCTGCAGCCCCTGCAAGGAAAGAACCTTCATTCTGAGCAAAGGTGGAGGATACGATGTTGTCACCCGTAACAACACCGTCGATAATAGCAAATTTAGTATCCGGGAATTCCGGGCAATGCTTCGCCATTATCTCCTGGAATTGTGTAGAGACACCTATGACCAGATCATAACCGTCTGCCGCCATAGCTACAAAGTTGGACTCCCACTCTGTAGGCTCTTTGGACTGCAGTTCTTTAAGCTCAATTCCAAAGTCCTCGACAGCTCTCACTGCCCCTTCATGTGCAGAGTCATTGAATGATTTGTCTCCAAGAAAACCTGAATAAACAAGAGCAACCTTCAGCGGCTTTTCAGCCGATGCGGTTGGTTCCGCGCTGCCCTCTGCCGGAGCCGGTGTGGAAGCGCAGGCGGCAAGCGTTGCGGCCAGCATAGTAAGTACCAGTAACACTGCTAATAGTTTTTTCATTCTCTTTCCTCCTTTAAATAAAGCACATCTTTATTTTCATTGCCATAGGCAAATTGCATTCTATCCCGGAGGTTAGGTAAAACGTTTTACCTCTATAAATATAAAATTCAACATGTAATTGCTGAATTTGATAAAACGTTTTACTTGATAATTTATATTTTAGTACAAACTATAGGAATTGTCAATAATACACTACAATGATTTATTTGCATTTTATCCGAATTATTTCAGTTTGGTGAATATTTTCCTTATTGAAGCTGATTCATGTTATAACAAGATTTTAATGAGGGTTTTTGCAGACTTGCAAAAACCTACCCGAGCGTTTCAACGAGTCGGGAGATATGCTCACCCCCTGTTGGACAACGAAAGCGGTACCCGCCGCCTATAAGAGATGAGAGACATCTTTAGCCTCGTTATAATTATTGTGTCCTTTCCAGATATAGGTACATATTTACTATTCAGAGTTTTATATGTATAATAATACAAAATGGGAAAAATAGGTGATAAAAGTGCGCACGACAATTAAAGATATTGCTGCCAAAACCAACCTGTCGGTTACAACGGTTTCTCTGGTGCTGAATGACAAGCCGTCCAAAATATCGGAAAAAACCAGGGATTTAGTAATCAGAACAGCACTGGAGCTTCAATACAGGCCGAATCAGCTGGCGGTCGGCCTTATCAAAAAAAGGACCAAAACCATCGGCTTGATTGTACCGGATATCCGCAACAATTTTTTCTCGACCCTTGCTAAGGGTATTGAAGAGGAATGCAGGAAAAACGGCTGGACAGTCATTCTATGCAACACCAGTGATACTCATGAACGTGACATCGAATACATATATGTGCTTGCAAGTAAAAGCGTAGACGGTATTTTGTATTGCATGTCCGCCGACAGCAGTCTGGAAAAATTCCAGAAAAGCTACGAGCTTTTGAACAAGCTGAACATTCCCTTTATAATGCTTGACCGTTCGTTTCAAATGCCAAATTGTATCACTGCCAAGCTGGATCATGTGACCGGAGGATATCTTGCCACCAGACACCTGTTGGAGCTTGGCCATAAACGAATTGCTTGCGTTACCGGGCCCAACAATCTTGAAGACTCCAACCGCCGTCTTGAAGGCTACAAAAAAGCCTTACAGGAAGCAGGTATTGCCTTTGATGAGAATATCATAACAGAGGGTAATTACAGCATGGAAAGCGGTATCGCAGCCGTAGACCATTTGATGGGTAAAAGCTTTACAGCGATCTTTGCCTTTAACGATATGATGGCGTATGGAGTTTATAAAGGCCTGAAATCCCACAATCTTTCAGTGCCGGCAGATATATCGGTAATGGGCTATGATGATATCTTTCTATCTGAGATAATTGAGGTTCCTCTTACCACCGTGCACCAGCCTGTCGAACGGATGGGTGTTGCAGCCACCCGGCACCTTATCGGCATTATTGAAGGTGATTCCGAAAGCAAAACAATACCTACCTTTCCGCCTGAGCTGGTAGTGCGCAAAAGTACTATCCAATATAAAGCATCAAATTGAAAAATGTCATAAAAATAAGTAACGCCAAATATGCTATTGGCGTTACTTTGTGAATTCCAACCACAAACTGAGTTAGTAAGATCATCCATTTAATAATTTTCTAATGCACATTTTCATTAAGGTCATTGATCAGCTCATCAACATTCATCCTATATCTGAGAGCAGCCTGCTCCACAGTCATATAAAGAGCGCCGCCTCAGCCGAAGCACTTTATTCCGTGGCTTCTGAATACCGATTCCAATTTCGGATATTTATATAATATGTCGTCAATAACCATATTTTTTTCAAGCATATTTTCACCCCCATTTATTATATGTAATTTCGATATAATTATATACCTATACGGGGTAGCCGTTCATTAATTCAATTATAATATGGTTACCTTATGTTGTCAATACAGTTATATAGGTTGCATTAAAGAATTTTCAGGGAAGAATCAGGCAACCTATGAAGTCAAGTGCCTCGTAACGTATATCTATTCTAGGGTAAGCGAGGCACCAAAAAGTGAAAGTGCTTTTTAACACCTTAAAAACAAGAAATATGTTGTGTTAAAAAGCACTAGGTATATATTTATTTGATTTTTTCGAGATACCTTACCGCACTGAGAGAAGCAATGTTTCCCTCTCCTATGGCCTTTGCTATCTGATATGGCTTTCCCGCACAGTCGCCGCAGGCAAATACTCCCTTTATATTTGTTGACATATCCGAAGCTACCCTGATTGAGCCTTCATGGAGCTCCAGCCCTTCTATAAGCTGATTTACCGGGATCACATTCCTGATTATGAAAACCGCATCCACCCTGAGCTCCTGTTTATCGGTTGTAAGGCTGTACACTTTGTTGCCGTCACCCTGAATACCGGTTACTTTTTCTTTAAGCAGCTTTATGCTCTCCTTCAGCTTCGGCTCTGTCCGGTAAACCGGTATATAAAACACCTCAGAACAGATTTCAGAAAGGAAATTTGCTTCCTCTTCTCCCTCTTCATTCTCGGCAATTATGGCAATGGGCTTGTTTCTGTAAAGGGGACCGTCACAAGTTGCGCAATAGCCTATACCCTTACCAAGATATTCTTTTTCTCCCTCAAAGTATTTTGCTTTTTCGTGTCCCGTTGCTATTATAATAGAAGAAGCTTCATAAAACTCATTGCCGGCATTAATAGAAAAATATCCTCCCATGTCCAGTATGTTATACGCTTTTTCCTTTTTTATTTCAATATCCATAGAAGCCACATGCTCCCTGAAGGCTTCCAAAAGCTCTGTACCGCTTATTCCCTTGAGACCCAGGTAGTTATCTATCTGGGGTGCTTTCATAAGGCCTGTGACCTTTTCATTGCCCCCCAGAATTATAAAGCTTTTGTTCCTTATTTTAAGGTTCAGTGCTGCGGATAAGGCCGCAGGGCCCCCTCCGATTATAATAACGTCCAGCATTTTTCATCCATCCTTTATTTTAAAAAATTTATCAGTGGTTTTCCGTTTACAATAAGAAATACTTCTGCAGTCATCATTCCCGCAAATATCAGCATGCTCAGCAGTAAAGGCCAGGAAAGCCTTATGCTTTTTACTGCCGGAAGCAGGCCTGTACCGGCACTTATTCCCGGAAGCCCGGGATGCCTGTCATTAATTGCCTTCAGGCATATCACCAGAACCCCGCCCGCAAAGGGAAGTATCAAGGCAAACAAGATTGCCGCGCCCAGCAATGCTTCTGTCACCATACCCTCCTGCAGCTGCTCAGTATTCATATTCTCGTAGAAAGGAAGGCTCATTATTACATAACCCCAGGTAACGGAAATTGCATTATTTATAAAATGCCCCAGAATACCCGCAAAAATCGAATTTGTCTTATATACGACGAACCCGAGGACCAGTCCGAGAAATAAAGGGGCCAAAAAGTTCTGTATATTAAGATGCAATATGGAAAACAGCATTGCAGACATTAATATGCTCCTCCACATTCCAAAGCCTTCATAGGCTCTCAGAAGAAAACCCCGGAACAATATCTCCTCACAGATACCTGCCGAGCCCGCTATTACAAAAAGCAGCACTATGTATTCAGTGGGGTCTGTTGCAAATGGTATGTCCGGTATTATGATATCCCCCATCATGCTGATGAGTATTTGCCCTATGATATTAATGAAAACAGCTACAAAATACGCCGAGACAAACGCTACCGCCACCAGCAAGGTATCGGTAAGGCTCAGCCTGTTAAATCTGAGCTCCCTT
>JAEXXN010000326.1 GCA_023405875.1 Bacillota bacterium
AGCTATAGATACAAGAAAATATATCAAGAAGAAATAAAAAGGAATGATATATACTCGGAATATTATTGAGGTGTATTAATGGATGTAAATTCAATATCAGAAGCATTTGAAAGAATATTTGGGGCAGGGGAAGATATTTACCGGTTCTTTGCACCGGGACGGGTCAACCTGATAGGAGAGCATACAGACTATAACGGAGGACATGTATTTCCATGTGCTCTGACCTTTGGCACCTATGCAGTCGCCCATAAAAGGCAGGATTCAAGACTGAGATTTTTTTCCGGGAATTTTGAAGCTTCCGGAATCATCGAAACGGACCTGGAAGGTCTGTCTTATGATAAAGCCCATGATTGGGCCAATTATCCCAAGGGTATAATAAAGACCTTCGGGGATGCCGGATATAAAATAGATAAGGGCATGGACATAATGTTCTTCGGCAATATTCCAAATGGCGCAGGGCTGTCCTCCAGCGCTTCCATAGAACTGGCTGTCTGCGTTGCGCTGAAAAAGCTGTTCCGGCTGGAGGTGGAAATGCTTGAGATGGTCAAGCTCAGCCAAAAATCCGAGAACCAGTATAATGGAGTGAACTGCGGAATCATGGATCAGTTTGCCTGCGGCATGGGAAAAAAGGACCATGCAATGCTGCTGGACACCAATACCCTTGAATATGAATATGTCCCGGTAAGCCTTGAGGGAGTCTCCATTATAATAGCCAATACAAATAAGCGGCGTGGGCTGGCGGACTCCAAGTATAATGAGAGGCGCGGACAGTGTGAGGCTGCTTTGGGGGCACTTCAGAAGAAGCTTGCCATAGCTTCTCTTGGAGATTTGTCTGAAGAGGAGTTTGAGGAAAACAAGCATCTTATAAAGGATGAGGTTCAGAGTAAGCGCGCCAGACATGCGGTGTATGAAAACCGGCGTACCATAGCTGCTGTAAAAGCCCTGAACCAGGGAGACATAGAGGGCTTTGGAAAGCTTATGAATGCCTCGCATATTTCCCTTAGAGATGATTATGAGGTCACCGGTTTGGAACTGGATACCCTGGTATCGGCGGCCTGGGAAAATGGTGCAATCGGTTCAAGGATGACCGGTGCGGGCTTTGGAGGTTGTACGGTAAGCCTGGTGTCCAACGGCCGCATTGCAGAATTTATTGATAAAGTCGGAAGGGAATACCTGGACAAAATAGGATACAGTGCAGATTTTTATGTAGCATCAATTGGTGATGGAGCAAGACAAATATAGATGTCGCAAGAGGTAGTTTTTCATTATGAGCTGCCTCTTGTACTCTGTAACACTTAAGCCTTGCATTGCCCGGCGAGGAAAATTGACCTATGACAAGGCGGGGGAGTGAGTAATACTGGCCGTATTACGATTGACGACAACGTAGTCATAGGTCAATTTAACCGGCGGAAATGTAAGGAATTAGGTGTTACAGAGTACTAGTTCTATATGTTATATAAGGAACATTTTATTCATCAGTATTAAAAGGAGGGTTTCCAATGGCAGTTTTAGTATGCGGAGGTGCAGGTTATATCGGATCCCATTGCGTCTATGGCCTGATTGACAGAAAAGAAGAGGTCGTAGTGGTTGACAATCTTCAGACAGGCCATTTGGCTGCTGTATGCCGGGATGCAAAATTCTACCGGGGCGATATAAGAGACGGAGAGTTTCTTGACAGGGTATTTGAGGAAAACAGTATAGATGCTGTAATTCATTTTGCCGCAAATTCACTTGTGGGAGTCAGTATGAATGAGCCTTTGGAATACTACGATAACAATGTATACGGCACCCAGGTGCTTCTGCAGGCCATGAACAGGCACAAGGTATGCAGGATCGTATTCTCATCAACTGCAGCAACCTATGGAGAACCGGAGAGCATACCGATACTGGAAACCGACAGGACTCTGCCGACAAATCCTTATGGGGAAACCAAGCTGGCAATGGAAAAAATGATGAAGTGGGCGGACAATGCCCATGGACTTAAATATATAGCGCTAAGATATTTTAATGTGGCAGGGGCTCATGAGAGCGGAATGACCGGGGAGGACCACAGTCCGGAAACCCACCTGATACCTCTCATACTCCAGGTTCCTCTTGGAAAGCGCGAAAGCATATCGATATTCGGTGATGATTATGATACTCCCGACGGTACCTGTATAAGAGATTATATCCACGTGGCCGACCTGGTGGATGCTCATATACTGGCCCTTGAAAGCCTGAGAGCCGGTGCTTCGAGCAACGTGTACAACCTTGGAAACGGAGAGGGCTTCTCAGTAAAGGAAATAGTTGAGGCCGCAAGAAGGGTCACCATGCATCCTATTCCGGCAGTTATATGCCCCAGGAGGGCCGGAGATCCGTCCACACTTATAGCCTCCAGTGCCAAGGCAAGGAAGGAGCTGGGCTGGGAGCCCAAATTCAACAGCATAGAGGATATAATAGCTACCGCCTGGAACTGGCACAGGAATAATCCCCAGGGCTTCAAAAAAGATAAGTAGGTGGTTTCTAATTGAGCATATATAGAGAAATAAAACGGTTGATAAATTTCGGCCTGGATAAAGGGCTTATCTGCCCGGCGGATGAGGTGTACGTACGGAACAGGCTGCTTGAGATATTAAGGCTGGAGGAATATGAGGAGGCGGAGGCTGCCGGGGAGGAGCTTTCGAATCCGCAGCCTATACTGGACAATATCCTGGATTATGCCTGGGAGCAGGGTATACTGGAGCAGAATACGGTTACCTACAGGGATCTGCTGGATACAAAGCTTATGGATTGCTTCATATCCAAGCCCGGTGAAGTGATAGACAGGTTTTACAAGGATTATGCGGAAGCTCCGGTAATAGCCACCGGTAATTACTACAGTATGTCCATTGCCTCAAATTATATCCGGACACAGAGGACCGACAAAAATGCGGTGTGGAAGGCGGATACCGATTTCGGAAGGCTTGATATAACAATAAACCTCTCAAAGCCGGAGAAGGACCCTATAGCCATAGCAGCGGCAAAGCACAAAAAGGACACCTCCTATCCCAAGTGCCTTCTCTGCAAGGAAAATGAAGGCTTTGCAGGTACGCTGAACCATCCTGCGAGGAACAATCATAGGGTAATTCCGATCACTCTTTGCGGAGAAAAATGGTTTTTGCAGTACTCTCCTTACGTATATTATAATGAACATTCAATTGTGTTCAAGGATGAGCATGTACCCATGAAAATCTCCCGGCTTACCTTTGACAGGCTGCTGGATTTCGTAGAAAAATTCCCCCACTATTTCATCGGCTCCAACGCAGATCTTCCGATTGTGGGAGGCTCAATATTGTCCCATGACCATTTCCAGGGGGGGAACCACAGGTTTGCCATGGAGCTGGCAGCTGACTTAAAGCAGTTCAGTATCCCGGGCTATGGAGATATTGAGGTCAGTATCCTGAAGTGGCCGATGTCGGCGGTGCGCCTGAGGAGCAGAAACAGGGAGCGCTTGTCGGAGCTGGCAGGCAGGATACTTGATACCTGGAGGAATTATGATGATGAAAGTGTGGATATACTTTCAAATACTGCAGGAGAACCTCATAATACCATTACACCCATAGCCAGATACCGGAATGGGTTTGAGCTTGACCTGGTACTCCGGAACAACAGAACCAGTGAGGAGCATCCTCTCGGCATATTCCACCCTCACAGCGAGGTACATCATATAAAGAAGGAGAACATAGGCCTTATAGAGGTCATGGGGCTTGCCGTTCTGCCTGCAAGGCTGATAAAGGAGCTGAAGCTGCTCGGGGCCTGCCTTGGGGGACAAAGCAGCATAGATCAGTATGAAGAGCTGGAGCAGCATAAGACCTGGTTTCTTGAACTGAAGGATAAGTATGGAAATACTGAAGTTGATTATGGCGATATACTAAAACATGAAGTAGGAAAGGTGTTTGAAAAGGTACTGCTGGATGCGGGAGTATTCAAGCAGGATGTCGAAGGCCTTGAGGCTTTTTCAAAATTTATACGTTTGATAAGGTAGGTGTTTTTATGTATTGCATCAGGAATATAATCAGACTGGAAGATAAGGATGTATGCTTGATAACGGTAAGCAACAAAAATAATATCCAGCTCAAGCTTCTGAATTATGGTGCCGTGATGATGGAGCTTATTGCCCCTGACAGGGAGGGAAACCTTGAAAATATTATCCTTACCTATGAGGACCCTATGGATTATATAAAGAACAAACCTTATTTCGGAGCTACAATAGGAAGGACGGCAGGGCGTATCGGCGGTGCAGGCTTCACGCTTTCAGGGGAAGAATACCGGCTGGAGAAAAATGACGGGAGCAACCAGCTTCATGGAGGAAGGTCGGGCTTCAGCTTCAAGCTCTGGGATTACAAGGTGGTTGAGGAAGAAAACAGATCGAGCGTTGAATTCACATACCTCAGCAAGGATATGGAGGAAGGCTACCCCGGAAATCTTACTGCAAGGGTCATATACACCCTGACCGACGACAATGAGCTGATAATTGAATATCAGGCTGTTTCGGACAGGGACACCCTGTGCAATCTTACAAACCACAGTTATTTTAACCTTTCCGGAAATTATAAGCGAAAGGTGTTTGAACAATGTCTTACAATGAAGTCGGACCATTTCCTTGAAACGGACAAAAATCTGGTTCCGACCGGTAAATTGATTGAGGTCAGGGATACTCCGATGGGTTTCAATACCCGGAAGCTGATAGGAAGAGATATGGGTGAGGATTACCAGCCGCTGAAGGCTGCCAACGGCTATGATTGTCCCTGGATGCTTTCCGGCAGCTCGGAGCAAATTGAGCTGTATGATGAAAAAAGCGGCAGGAGGATGACGATAAGCACGACCTATCCCTGCGCAGTGGTCTATACCTATAATTTTGCCGATAATGAGAGGCTTATGTACGGAAAAGCAGGAAGCAAGGGTGACGGGATATGCTTTGAGACACAGTATGAGCCTGACGGGATAAACCATCCGGGTATGCACCGGGCTATTCTAAAAGCAGGCGACGGCTATAACGAGAAAACGGTATTCAGGTTTGCGGTTCTTTAAAGCATTGGAGCCCCAGTGATAAAGTTTTTCCTTGAAATATAGGGGATTTTGCAGGAATTTGTATAAAAGAGGCAGAATCTTTAGAGTCGGAACAAGTGGTGGAGCTCCTCCGTATATGAAGGCAGGAGCATCAAACAATAGCTTTGTTAACAACTGAGCTTGAAAGGAAGCGTTTTTATGGCTACTTTGAAAGACATTGCGAAACTGGCCGGGGTCTCCCTTGCGACAGTATCCAGGGTGTTGAACCATGATGCCAGCCTCAATGTTTCTGATGATACAAGGAAAAAAATATATGAAGTAGCAGAAGAATTGGGATATCAGACTATAAGGCAGAGAAGCAGAAGCCTGAGCAAGAAGATCAGGATAGGTGTGATCCACTGGTATTCCCAGAAGGAGGAGCTTGGAGACCCCTATTATCTTTCGGTGGCTAAAGGAGTGGAAAAGGAGTGCTTCAGCAGGAAGGTCGAATTTGCATCTGTCTTTAAGGACGGGGACAAATATACTACCGTCGATCTGAACGACCTGGACGGCTTCATAGCCATAGGAAAGTTCAGTAATGAGGATATCCAGGAGTTTTCGGCCTTTTCCAAAAACATAGTATTTGTTGATTCTTCGCCGAACGATAAGGTATATGACTCTGTAATAGTCGATATAGGAAGCGCAACCCGGGAGGTCCTGGAGTGCATGGTCGGCAACGGGCATACAAGGATAGGCTTCATAGGGGGAAGGGAATATGTAGGAAAGGACAAGACGCCCCGGGAGGATGAGCGCGAAAGGACCTACCGTGATTTTACGGTCGAAAAAGGCATATATGATGAAAGGAACATTTATATAGGCTCTTTTACAACAGAGGGGGGCTACGATATGATGAAGAAGGCCGTTTCCAAAGGGAATATTCCCGAGGCTTTCTTTGTTGCCAGCGACTCAATGGCAATGGGTGTAATACAGGCCCTTTACGAATCGGGGCTGAAGGTTCCCCGGGATGTTGGAATAGTAAGCTTTAACGATATCCCTACCTCCAAATACCTCATACCGCCCTTAAGCACCGTCAGGGTGCACACCGAGTTTATGGGCGCAACAGCCGTGGGACTGCTGCTTGAAAGGATCAAGGAGGGCAGGGAGATTCCCAAAAAGGTTATAATACCCACAGAGCTGATTATTAGAGAAAGCTACAAATAACCAATAGACTTGAATTAATAAAGATGCCCTGACTGGACATCTTTTTCAGTTTAAGCTACACTGAATAAGATGAATAAAAATACATTTTTGGAGATATCGAATGAAGGATATGATAAAGCGCGTAGTAAAGCTGTTTTTCGGAATATTCCTGTATGCCCTGGGAATAGTAATGACCATCAATGCCAATCTTGGGCTTGCACCCTGGGATGTATTCCACCAGGGCCTTGCAAATAATATAAATATCACCATGGGTCAGGCAAGCATATGCGTAGGCCTTGTAATTGTTGTGCTGGACAGCTTCCTGGGTGAGAGGCTGGGCTGGGGGACCCTTGCGAATATGGTATTCATAGGCTTGATCATGGATATACTGATGCTGAACCATATAGTACCGGTTTTTCAGTCGGTTTATTTGCGTTACCTGCTTATGCTTTTGGGCATGTTCACAATCGGGATTGCCAGTTATTTTTATATCAGTGCCGCTTTGGGCTCCGGGCCCAGGGATGGACTGATGGTGGCAATGACAAAAAAGACCACAAAGTCAGTCAGGTTCATCAGGAACAGCATTGAACTGGGAGCTCTGGCCGTCGGATATTTAATGGGGGGGTCCATAGGAATAGGAACGGTAATAATGGCCCTTACTTCAGGCTATTTTGTTCAATTTGCCTTCAGGCTCTTCAGGTATAACGTGAAAGAAACAAAGCACAGATTCATTGATGAAGATATAAAATACCTGTACGATAGATTTCTTGGTGAAAAGAAGGATGAAAAACAAAAAGAAGAGATATGATTACCAAGGGGAGAATGAGAATGTCATTGTCAAGCTTTTTCAAGCTGGTTGAGATACAAACAAAGGTTGCAAGCGTGATACCTTTTATGATCGGGACTCTGTACTCGATCTATCATTTTGAAAGCTTCAACGCCGTCAGCTTCATAATAATGTTTATATCCCTTCTGTCCTTTGATATGGCCACAACTGCCATAAACAACTACTATGATTACAAGAAGGCCCGGAAAACCTCAGGCTTTAACTATGAGAGCCACAATGCCATAGTAAGCTGCAAGCTGAAGGAATCATCGGTAAAATTTGCAATAACTGCTTTGCTGGTTACGGCGACTGCTTTCGGGATACTGCTGTTTCTGAACACCTCCCCTGTTATTCTGTTGCTTGGAGCCTTATCCTTCGTAGTAGGGGTGCTCTACTCCTTCGGACCTGTACCCATATCCAGAACACCACTGGGAGAGATATTCTCCGGCCTGTTTATGGGTTTTGTAATAGTATTCATATCAATATATATACATATTTATGATATGGGAATTATCAGCCTGACCTGGTCGGAAGGTATACTGGACTTCAGTCTTGATCTGGCAGAAACGGTATATATATTCCTTCTGTCTGTTCCCACGGTAAATGGGATTGCCAATAT
>JAEXXN010000330.1 GCA_023405875.1 Bacillota bacterium
GTTCCAACCCCTTTCCGCCTGCTGAGTATAAGATACCTTTCAAAAACCCCATTTCTTATCCGGCTGAGGTCCTGTTTTTTCAGAAAGTCGTCAATACTGCTGCCGTGTATTGTGGTTATGACCTTTACACCTGCATTCACAGCATCGGTTATTGCATCGGCATCTTCCCTACGGCCTATTTCATCCGTAGCGACTATATCCGGCGACATCGACCTTATCATCATTATTATCCCCTCGGCCTTGGGGCAGCCGTCAAGTACATCAGTCCTGATCCCCACATCATTTCTGGGTATCCCCAGGCTGCAGGCAGCTATCTCCGAGCGCTCATCCACCAGGGAAACCTTCATGCCCTGCTCCAGGCCCTTCGCGTTACCGCTGCTCACTTTTCTGACAATATCCCTCAGAAGAGTGGTTTTTCCGCATTGGGGAGGCGATATTATCAATGTATTGTATATACTGTCAGGAGACCTTATCAAATATCCTATCACTCTGTCCGAAGCTCCCAATATCTGCTTGGCGATCCTGAAATTCATATAGCTTATATCCTTCAGGGTCTTAACCTTTCCATTTTCTATAACCGTTCTGCCGCTTACTCCCACTCTATGACCGCCTCTTACCGTCACAAAACCGTTTCTCAGCTCTTCCTCCACAGAATACATTGAAAAGTTACAAACCAACTGCAGAGAGCATTTTAAATCCTCCTGGCCTACCATATAGGCTTTCCCGGCATCTGACACACCCTGGCCGTCATTTCCTACAAACAGCTCCTCATGACAGCCGGCAATACATAAGGGCTTGCCCTGCCGTAAACGTATCTCCTCTGCCCTGAAAAGCTGAGAAGCAGGCAGCTTTCGGATCATCTCCCTGATATGCTTAGGCAGATAATCCAGAACCTCCAGGATTTTAATTTCTTCATCCATAAGCATCCTATCCTTTGTACAAATTGTATTTTTACTATAGATATGACTGCTTATCTAAAATAATTACTATATGTTTTGCAATAAACATTTTATGTCCGAATTCAAATATTGCAAAACATATACCTTGATTTCACAGGTTGTCTGATTCTTACTTGAAAATTCTTTAATACAACCTATATGCCCATAAAAAAAAGACCCGATTGGATCATAGGATTCAATCGGGTCCTGATAAAGCTCTTCTAAATACTATTCGTGATCATGTCCACAGCCGCAGCCGCACTCAAATTCAAACTCGATGGGCTCATGGCAGTTGGGGCAGTTAACCTGCTCGCCGCTTTCTACAAGGTCCTCGTCAAGATAAACGAATTCCTTGCAGTGAGGGCATTCAACTTCAATGTAATCGTAATCTTCTTCATCTTCGTCGTAGTCATCGTCTTCATCAAAGTTAAGATCATCCTCTAAGGTTGAGAGATCTTCGTCTATTGCTTCCACATACTCATCCAGCTCATTCTGTGACTCATTGAGCTCATTGATGGCATCTGCGAAATCACCTAATACATCTATAATTTTAGTTACCAGCTTTCCCTGATCTGTTGATTCATCCACCTTCATTCCTTCTGCCAGGCCTTTAAGGTAGGCGACTCTTTCATATAAGTATTCCATTTTTACTCCTCCTTTTTTTGTACTCTAAGTATTCTATCCAGTATTGACTACTATATGCATTACATGGACTGCATACCATCCAGAAATTACCTGAGCCTATACTCTTTCCATGTATTCACCAGTTCTGGTGTCTATCCTTATTTTATCACCTATGTTGATAAACAGAGGAACATTGACAGTTGCGCCTGTTTCAACGGTGGCAGGCTTTGTAGCACCTGTTGCGGTATCTCCCTTGAAACCTGGCTCAGTTTCAGTTACTTCCATCTCTACAAAGTTCTCAGGCTCCACGGAAAAGGCTTCGCCCTTGTAAAACTTTATATTGGCAGTATCATTAGGCTTCAGATATATTATCGCATCCTCGACCTGTTCATGATTCAAAGGAATCTGTTCATAGGTCTCATTGTCCATGAAATAATACAAGCCGCCGTCTTCATACAAAAACTGCATTGCCTTTCTTTCAATATGCGCTTTGGGGTACTTGTCTGTCGGATTAAAGGTTCTTTCAGTAACCGCACCTGTTATTATGTTCTTTAATTTTGTCCTTACAAATGCAGCGCCCTTACCCGGCTTTACATGCTGAAAATCTACTATTGTATAGATATTTCCATCCATTTCAAAAGTCAGACCTTTTCTAAATTCACCAGCTGATAACATTAATCATATCCCTCCATGTGTTTTTAATTTTTATCGCAAAAGCCTTCTATAGTATATTGAACGCTCAAGGCAATGTTTATGCGAAATGCCATGGGTAATTACAGCTCTATAAGCGCCTTATGTGATTTGCTGAGAGTCTCTGCTCCCTTTTCTGTCACAAGGACCAGGTCCTCTATCCTCACACCGCCGAATTCCGGTATGTATATACCAGGCTCATCTGTTACTATCATTCCTGCTTCCAGTATGGTTTCTCCCAGAATGCTGAGTCTTGGTTCTTCATGGACAGCAAGGCCGACCCCATGTCCCAGGCCGTGGCCGAAATTATCGCCGTAGCCTTCCCCTGCTATTATATCTCTCGCGATCCTGTCCACCGATTTGCCTGTCACTCCCGGCTTTATACCTTTCAGTGCCTCGGTTTGAGCTTTAAGCACTATATCGTATATTTTCCTGTGCTTTTCTGTTGCTTTGCCAATAAATACTGTTCTTGTCATATCTGAACAATATCCATTATAAACACAACCGAAATCAAGTGTCAAGAACTCTCCGTTTTCGATTATTTTTTCTGAAGCTATTCCGTGAGGCAGGGAGGATCTGACGCCTGAAGCCACAATGGATTCAAAGGATAATCCCGTCGCCCCTTTTTTCTTCATGAAATATTCCAGCTCCAGTGCCACTTCGTCCTCGCGCAGGCCCGGCCTGATATAATCCAGCATATGCTTGAAGGCTTCATCGGTTATAGCTGCAGCCTTCCTGATATTCTCTATTTCGTCAGGCTCCTTCTTTATCCTGAGCCTTGCAAAAATACCGCTTGCGGGAACAAGCTCAATTCCGGGGAGTGTCCTTTTCAATTCCTCACAAAAACCGACAGTCATAAAATCCTCTTCTATGCCCAGCCTTCTTATGCCGTATTTTTTTAAAGCCTCTCCCAGGGTTTCCTGCAGATTGTTGCGCTGTATGACCACATCATAACCGATGCACTGCTTGGAAGCCTGCTCCTGATACCTGAAATCCGTTATAAAAGATGCACTCTTTTTCCCAATAACAGTATAGCCGGTTGAACCTGTAAAACCACAGAGATACCTCCTGTTTTCCGCTGAGTATGCCAATACTCCGTCCAACCCTGCCGAAGCCATAAGACGCCTTAATCCATCCACTCTATTATTCACACGCTCTAACCCCTTTCAAATAAATAGCTTCACCCATATAAAAAATAAAGATGTTTACACATATGCATTACTCATATAATTTTATCATAATTTTTCCAGGCCGGACAAGTGTTCCGCCGCTATTCTGCTATATATTTTTTTCAGCTTGGCCGAATCCTCGGCCATAGTACCTCTTGATTCGCTGATTACCGTGGCTGAAACTCCGTATTCGACAAGACATTCAGCCAGAGGCTCAAATTCCGGTCCATACTGTATATCATCATAGCGCCAATGTTTCTTTTCTCCGCCTTTTACCGTATACTCAACCCTGCTGTAATGAATGTGTATCCTTTTTCCCCTTTCATTCCCAAGAACGGCAAAAAGCCTGTCAAATACCCTTTCATAATCCTTCTTGGCCTTAAGTGCTCCACCGTTTAATGCATGTAAATGTGCGAAGTCCAAGGTAGGTATCAGGGATTCATCCATCTGACAGAGCTCCAGTATTTCATCGAGATTTCCCATCTGGTTTTTCTTTCCCAGGGTCTCAGGGCATAGGGATACCAAGCTTCCCTTTTTTTTCAATATCTGCAAAACCCGTTCAAAATTATTCTTTATATTAAGAAATGCCTCGCTTCTGCTCTTTTTACCCAAAGAACCCGGATGCACCACGACTCTCTTTGCCCCCATTATTTCTGCAATTCTTGAGGTATCTAAAATATACTCGATAGATTTTTCAATTGCCTGGGGATCCTCTGAGGCAAGATTGATATAATAGGGAGCGTGGACACTCAGGGAGATACCCTCTTTCTTTGCCAGGCTTCCGAGCTTTTCTGCCATATCCGGTTTTATCCTTACTCCCCTTGCACAAGAATACTCATAAGCGTCAAGTCCCATATTTCTCAGCCATTCAGGCATTTCAAGGGAGCTTTTATAGCCCTGTTCATAAAAAATGTCCGAATTCCCCGATGGTCCGAATAGTACCATAGCCCACTCTCCATTCTGATCTCAAAAACATTAGCATATTTTGTGAAAAACATTTTATATAGAACGCGCTTATGG
>JAEXXN010000368.1 GCA_023405875.1 Bacillota bacterium
GTATTCAGGCTCGGCGTGGGCGGACTCAAGGGAGGCCACTCGGGTATGGAGATAGATAAGGGCAGAGGGAATGCAAACAAGCTGCTGGGAAGGCTGTTGAACGCTATTTCCAGGGAATGCGGAATACATATGGCGGAAATAAACGGCGGACTCAAATCCAATGCAATACCAAGGGAAGCAGAGGTGTTGCTGCTGGCAAATGAAGCTGATAAAGCGAAGCTGGAGGCAATAGTAAAAGAGCAGCAAGCCTTTTTCAAAAATGAGCTTAGGGCAGCAGACCCCGGTGTACAGACTATATTTGAGGCTGCTTCGGAAAAGGTCGATAGAGTGTTTTCAAAGGAGACCGCAGATGGCGTTATCGCCTCAATAATGCTCCTGCCCAACGGAATACAGAGCATGAGCATGGAAATAGCAGGACTTGTTGAAAGCTCAACAAATCTGGGCGTGGCTAAAACCAATGAGAATGAAATATGGCTGATAAATGAGATAAGAAGCTCGGTAAAGAGCCTGAAGCGGAATACCTACAGCCAGGTTCTGACCCTGGCCGGCCTTATGGGCGGAAAGGTGATGGTAGAATCCGAATATCCTGAGTGGGAGTATAATCCTGATTCAAAAATAAGGCCGCTGTTTATAAATACCTACAGGAAAAAATACAATGCAGAGCCTGAAATAATAGCAATACACGCAGGGCTGGAATGCGGAGTATTTATGAGCAAGCTGGAAGGTCTTGATGCAATATCCCTGGGGCCGGATATGTTTGACGTACATACGCCGGACGAGCATCTCAGCATTCCCTCAACAGAAAGGGTGTGGGAGCTGCTTCTGGAGGCTCTCAGGGACATGAAGGAAATTTAGCGGGCAGGTCAATAATGTAAAGGGGCATGGATTATGAATAAAAAAGCAGCCGGTTCACAGGACAGAAACAATATCATCGGAGTATTTTACGGAGCTATTGCCTTTATTGCATGGGGATTTCTCCCGATATACTGGAAGCTTCTTCAGGAGATACCGGCAGATGAAATCCTGGCACATAGGATATTCTGGTCTTTTCTGTTTATTGGGGGGATTGTCCTTTATAAAGAAGGTATAGCAGTTCTCAAGGAAACGATAAAGGACAGAAATAATGTCCGGTATGTGCTCCTGTGCGCACTTTTCATCACAATCAACTGGGGACTTTATATCTGGGCGGTCAATTCGGGGAATATCC
The DNA here is from genome assembly GCA_023405875.1 of Bacillota bacterium. GTDB lineage: Bacteria > Bacillota > Clostridia > Lutisporales > Lutisporaceae > BRH-c25. The sequence continues at coordinate 1,208 of JAEXXN010000368.1, forward strand.
TGCAGTCCAGTATGGGCTATTATATCAATCCTCTTATGGTGGTGCTTCTGGGAATGACAGTGCTTAAAGAACGGCTCAACAAGCTCCAATATGTATCCATAGCTTTTGCTGCGGTGGGAGTTGCCATAATGACGGTACAGTTCGGAAGCATTCCGTGGGTGGCTCTCCTGCTGGCGGCATCCTTCGCATTATACGGCCTGTTCAAGAAGCTTGTCAAAGCAGAGTCCCTGGTAAGCCTTTCCCTAGAGACGACGATACTGATGCCTCTTGCTCTGGGCTATATACTTTTCAAGCTGTTCACCGGGCGGAGCGCTCTTTTTGCCATTACACCTGCAACCTTTGTGATACTGATTCTTTCAGGGGTTGCAACAGCCACTCCCCTGCTTTGGTTCGGCATGGGAGCCAACCGGGTGAAGCTGTCAACAATGGGCTTCCTGCAGTATATCTCACCGACAATCAGTTTGTTTATAGGTATCTTCCTGTATGGAGAGAAATTTACAGGCACTCATTTGGTAAGCTTCAGCTTTATATGGGCAGGGTTGATCATTTACTCCTTCTCAAACCTTGAAGCCATAGGCAGATTCAGGAGTAGAAGGGCTGAAGCAGTGGAAGCAAAGGAAAGCTGATGCCGCACATAGTTTATGGCTGATGGGGAGAAAATAGCTTTAAACTATGTAAGGATGGGTGAATAGCATGGGAATAGAAATTAACGATATGAGCATGCACCGTCTTGAAGATGTGCTGTATGAAACCTCCAAATTCAACGACAAGGATTTCAAGACCTTCGAAGAAGCGCTGCTGGACATGTACGGAGGAATAAACTCCGGAAGCCTCAGGAAAATTGTTGATTTTGTGCAAAATGAGCTTGGCGTAAGGTCCGACGCTGAACTTACGCGGCTGGACAGAAATCAGAAGGATAAGATAGTAGAATTTGCATCCGGGCTGGAGTAGAGAAATGCTCATGCCGGCTTATCAACTTATGAAGTAAATATAGCGCATAAGATAAGCCCCAGGAATACTCCTGGGGTTATACTTTTAATGTGGAATGACATAAGGTTTTAGAATATATGCATCAGAACCCGGTTAAATCAGGGATGTACAAGCTTATAGAGGATTACAAAGGGAACATTGACAAATTAGTATATTCAATGATATAATATTCAATGTTGAGTATAGGAGGTGAAAAGCAATTGACACGGTTACTTGTGCTTGGAATGTTGGATGTCCAGCCTATGTCCGGCTATGATATTCAGCAGGCTTTGCAGATGACTGATGCGGAGCGCTGGGGCGGTGTATTGATTGGTTCTATCTATCATGCGCTGAAAAAAATGGAGCAGGAAGGATATGTTGAGGTTACAAGCATAGAGCAGACGGGGCACCGTCAAAAGGCGGTCTATGCAATTACTGAAGCGGGGCAAAAGTATCTTCAGGAGCTGATCAATGATGCGCTGAAAACTTCTTCTGTGCTTTATCCCTCAACATTGTATTCCGGTTTATCTTTTTATGAGAAGCTATCGACGGATGAATGCCGTAGAGCATTGCAACAGCAACGCAGCATCCTTAAGGCTGAATATGATGCTGTAAAGCAAGGTTTTGAAGCGAAGGACGCAGCCCTGCATAATAAAATCCCTCCCATGGTCATGCTTATAATGGAAAACATGTTTTCCATTATAAGCAT
>JAEXXN010000432.1 GCA_023405875.1 Bacillota bacterium
TAGCTGCCCAGATAGACAGTATCCTTTTGATAAAAAAGCAAAAGGGCAAGATTTATGACTATAAGCCAACGGTGTGCGATGATACGAACAATACCCCCGAGTCAATTGCAGCAAGGATATTGAATACCAAAATAAGGGTAAGGCCCAACTATGCTGCAGACTTCATAGACCACAGCATTCAGAAGCTCATTGGTAATGAGCAGTAACGGAAGGATGGTAATATGTTCGTTGTAAAGGAAGGTTGCCCAGGCTGTGGAGCATGTGTAAGCGCATGTCCGGTAAAGGTCATAAAGCTTGAGAAGCGCAAGGCTGTCATACAGCAGGATAAATGCATCAAGTGCGGTATCTGTGTCCCCTATTGCCCTGTAAAACTTATTCATGAGCAGGAGAGAAGTACTTCACAGAGTGAGAAAAAAAATCTAAAGAAACAAGCTTTTGCTGCAAAGGAGGTTGAGAATAATGCCAAATGATCCTATTCAGGGTTTTGATGTATCTACTTTAATAACCGGGGCCAACGGCCCTGAGCTTGCCGGTGAGTTCCAGGAGACCGAGTTCAGCATCAAGAATGAAACTGAAGAATACCTGGAGCAGAACGAAAGGATTGCAAGGATACTGGATGGTGAAATAAAGATAGAGGGTAAGCTCAAGAGAGGGCTTATAAACCTCAATATCATAAAGGCCTGCTATGGGACTTCCTCAATAAAAAGAGGGGAAAAGATACCCAAAAGTCCAAGGTTCACCATTATATGCAATATCAATGCTCCGGATAAAGGTATGGTTGGTAAGTACAAGCTCATAAATGCCGTAATACCTGAGCTTACTCTAAGCTTCGGCAAGGGTAAGGACATATCAAATACCGACTATACCTTCAGGGCTGAAGGAATCGAAGAATTGTAGGAGGTAAAGGAATGGATCAGGATAAGAACATAGTATATGGTCCCTTGACACTTCCAAGCGGCAGGCTTATAAAGTTCAGGGCGCCAAAAGGTATTGACAGGATGAACATACTTCAGATGAATAAAATTGACGAGGAAAATGTAGTATCCGGTGCAATGCTGCTTGACGAATATATCAAGGCCAAATGCATCGTAGAGGTTAACGGCTCGCCTGTAAATGAGTCCTATAAGGCTCTGATGAATGAATGGCTTGATACTGATATCGCCTTCTACAAGATGGTGTTTGAGCAGATGTTCGGTAAGACGGAGGAGCTCCAGGCAAAAGCAAAGGAAGCTGCCGCTTTTTTGCTGAAAGGGCTGACCTCCTCCGATGGGCACAATGCGCAAGGTACGCCGGAGTCAGCTACACCGAATGGCTGAATATGACGGATATTGAACATGATGCAGTATACTACTCGATAGAATGGCTGTGTGAACAAGAAAAATCGGCAGGGGACCTGTAAAGGTTCCTGCCGATTTGGATATCCGATACGAAAGGGGGTCTTTGCATGAACTCTCTATCAGTGGCATTGGTGCTTACAGCGGTAAACAACTTAAACCCGGGAATCAACTCGGCTGTATCAAAGGTTAAAGAATTTAAAAGTGCCGCAGATAAAATTCAGCCCAACCAGAGCATCAAATACAATACGAAGTGGTTTGAGGATCAGTCTAAGGCTACGGATGACCTTAAGAAGAAATTAAAGAAGCTGAAGGGTGAAGAAACAATGCAGCTTGCCAAGGGAATGGCGAAGGCATTTGATTATTCAGTTGGGCTTGCGGCTGATTTTGAAGAAGCGATGAAAAAGGTTGAAATGGCGAATTATGACGCTTCAACCCCACTTGATATACAGAAGGAACAGCTCCGGGAGCTTTCAAAACTGGCTATGGAGCTTGGCCATGACACAGTGTTTTCAAATACTGAGGCAGCCAATGCGCAGCTGGCCCTCATAAAAAACGGTATGAATTATGTAGATGTGCTGGAGGGTGGGGCAAAGGCGTCAGTCTATCTTGCACAGACTGCAGGGGAATCCACAACAGTTACAGCCGATGCTGTTTCGCAGGTTGCAAACATGTTCCAGCTCAGCGGCTCCCAGCTTATGCAGGCGGCAGACAGTATTAACCGGGCAGCCAATGCTTCATCCGCAGGGGTAACGGATATAATGCGTGGCCTGCAGCATACGGGACAGTCTGCATATAATCTGGGGCTTAACGTAAAAGAGACCGCATTGCTCCTGGGTACTCTTCACAACATGGGGCTCGGGGATTCATCCGGAGCATTTCTGAATGACCTGCTGCTGGGCCTGGATGCAGTATCTCCTGAAGCAAAGGAAGCGCTATATAACCTTGGACTCCTTAAAGGAGCGACGGTAACAACTGCTGAATCGGGTAAAACAGAGATAGTAGGAGGCGAAAGCAGTCTCTTGGATGAAAAAGGGCAGCTTAAATCAGCACAGGATCTTGTTAGCGCGCTGCGCCAGACTCTCTATCAAAATCAGATTGACCCTGAGCTGCTCTTTGATAAAAGCGGTAATATGGTATCGAATGAAGTTCTGGAAAATATATTGGGAGCAAAGAAGGCAAGCCAGGTCATCAATGATATGAAAAAAGCCTTCGGTACCCAAGGTATGCGTGCGGCCATAGCTCTTACGGTGTCGGGAAAAGGGAGTTATGAAGAAATGGTACAGAAAGCTCAGCGTATGAAAGATATTCAAGAGCAAGTCATTGAAATGCAGGGGACTCTTGCAGGCATGTTTGAAGCAGTAAGGGGCAGCTGGGAGAGCTTAATGACAGATGACAGCACACCTATAGGCCAGGAACTTAAAAAGACCGTTAGGATGGTGACGGAGTATATTAATAAGGCTGCAGAATGGGCCCAGGCTAATCCGAAGGTGGCAGCATCAATATTGAAGCTGATTGGGTTTCTTGCAGCGTTTAATATTACTGCTGGAGCAGTTAAGTTATTATTCGGAAATATTGGAGGTGTGCTGTCTGGTTTTGGAGGAGTGGCACTCAAAGCAGGCATATACTTCAAAGGCTTCGGCGAGTCGTACAAGCTGCTCACCTCGGTCATGGGGCAAGGGAAAATAAGCTCATTTTTTAAAGCATTTACCTTTGGTACCAAGCTGGATTTTATACTCAGAATGTTCGGCAGCATAGGCAGGGGTGCTTTGGGTATGGTTGCTAAAGTGGGAAAAGTAGGAGGAGCCTTTCTTGCGACTGGAGCTAATGCGCTGATTGCAGGGGGCAAAATGGCTTTAGCATGGTTCATAGGGCTGGGGCCTGTTGGGTGGATAATAGCAGGCATTACTGCCCTGGTAATTGCGGCAATAGCAGCCTGGAAAACAAACTTCCTGGGCTTCAGGGACAAGGTACTGGAGGTCTGGGGTGGGATACAGGATGTACTTGCAAAGGTTAAGGATTTCTTTGTTTTTATATTGGATCTAAGTATTGATGATGTACTTGCAAAGGTCAAGGAATTTTTCGGTTTTAAACCGGATGAGAGTATTAATAATGCATCTGATGAAGCCCGGAGGATTAATTACTCCCTTAGCCAGGATAAGATATCATCGACTATTGGAAGCAACAACAACAGGGCAATAGTGGATAACAGACAGTATATATATAACGTACAGTCTACAGATCCACGGCTGACAGCTGAAGAAATATCCAAAAATAACAACGACAAGTATTATAGATCACGTGATCCGAGATTCGCACAATAGGAGGTGCCGGTATGCCGGGAAGAGTGATACTTGGAGACTATACTTTTGAAATAGGGCCGAGAAACCAGATCGATTTTACTGGGCCGAGGTCTATTTCCAAACTTGATATTCCGGGCACTTCTCCCAAATATCAGGACATGGGAGAGGATGAGCACACTATTGCCTGGGCCGGAGCTCTTTCGGGTGATAATGCCCAGGCAGATTGTCAGAAAATTGATGGTCTAAGAAAAGCCGGAAAGGAAATGAAGTTCATTTCCGGCTCCTATAACAGGACAGTCAGGATTAAAGAATTCAACCACAGCGATATCCGGGAGGATTATATCGTTTATTCCATTACTCTGATAGAGATTCAGCATCAGGTTATAAAGGAAAAGCCTGAAGCCGGCAGTACAACAACACCGGAAACAGGGGGAGGTACAGTCACAGATGCCCTCTCCGATTATACTGCTTACACGGTTAAGAAAGGCGATACCCTTTGGGGCATTGCCCAGAAGTATCTCAAAAACGGAAACCGCTGGCCGGAAATTGCAAAGGATAATAACGTATCAGATCCCCGTAAGCTGCAGATTGGAAAAGTGCTCAAAATCCGTACCGGGGGAGGTGTATCGCTTGTCTGAAAAATATCCAAGAGCCGTTATATTAGTTAATGGCGCCGATGTGAGATGGACGGATATCATAAGCTTGAGGGTGGAAAATACTATGTATTTAGCTGCCGACAGCTTTGAGTGCTCTCTGAATAACGCGGCATATTTGTCGGACTGGCTGCGGAAGAAACAGGAAGTTAAGATATATATCGGATATGTAGCTGATCCGGAGAATTGGGACATTGACGAGCTGGAGCATATTTTTACCGGAAAAATCGACGGAGTGAGGCCCAGCTTTGACAGCTCCAATAC
>JAEXXN010000462.1 GCA_023405875.1 Bacillota bacterium
GCATAAGATGCATTCGGAGTATTATGAATTGAGTTCCGATAGTGCAGATATTATCAACAGGACAAAAGAAAGCGGCGGCAGGGTGGTCTGTGTAGGCACCACCTCGACCCGGACCCTTGAATCGATAATGGGGAAAAAAGGCAGGCTCCAGGAGGACAGCGGCTGGACGGACATATTCATCTATCCCGGCTATAAGTTTCTTATAACCGACGGGTTGATAACCAATTTCCACCTTCCGGAATCCACTCTGCTGATGCTTGTGAGTGCTCTTGCGGGCAAGGAAAACATAATGAAGGCATATAATGAGGCAGTATCGGAGAAATACAGATTTTTCAGCTTTGGAGATGCAATGTTTATTATATAGAGCAAATATGAATAATTAGTGGAGGTATTTCAGTTGGCAATAAGGTACGAACTGATAAAGGAAGACAAAAAAACCGGTGCAAGGCTGGGAAGGGTGCATACACCCCATGGAATAATCGAAACCCCGACATTCATGCCTGTGGGCACACAAGCAACGGTAAAAGCTATGACGCCGGATGAATTGAAGGAGATCGGGGCACAGATAATATTGAGCAATACATATCATTTGTATATAAGGCCGGGGCATAAGCTGGTAGAAAAGGCCGGAGGCCTTCACGGCTTTATGCACTGGGATAGGCCGATACTTACCGACAGCGGCGGTTTCCAGGTTTTCAGCCTGAATGAACTGAGGAAGATAACAGAGGAGGGGGTTGTGTTCAAGTCACACCTGGACGGCTCCAAGCACCTGTTTACCCCCGAATATGTAATGGAAATTGAGAACTCCCTGGGAGCCGATATAATCATGGCCTTTGACGAATGTGCACCATATCCCTGTGAATATGATTATGCAAAAAAGTCAATGGAGAGGACTTTGAGGTGGCTCGGAAGATGCAAGGAAGCACACCGTAATACTGAGAAACAGGCACTTTTCGGAATAGTACAGGGAAGCACCTTCAAGGATCTGAGGCTAGAAAGCGCAAGAAGATCGGTAGAGCTTGACCTTCCCGGTTACTCCATAGGCGGCTTGAGTGTTGGAGAGCCTAAGGATATAATGAACGAAGTACTGGAATATACGGTACCTGAGCTTCCCAAGGACAAACCCAGGTATCTGATGGGCGTAGGCAGCCCTGACAGTCTTCTGGACGGCTCAATAAGAGGTATTGATATGTTTGACTGCGTGCTGCCCACAAGAATTGCCCGTAACGGTACAGTAATGACCTCAAAGGGAAAGCTCGTTGTAAGAAATGCAGAATACAGCGAGGATTTCAGGCCTTTGGACGAAGAGTGCGACTGCTACGCCTGCAGGAATTTTTCCAGAGCATATATAAGACACCTTATCAAGGCAGGAGAGATACTGGGAGGAAGGCTTACAACCATCCATAACCTGAGATTTTTGCAGAACCTGATGTCCAAAATCAGAAAAGCTATTGAAGCTGATAGCCTGACAGAGTTCAGAAACGATTTTTTTGAAAAATACGGTTATGAAAAGTAACGAGGCGATGATGTCCCCCGCCCCGTTGAAACGCGCAAAGGGAAGAGCATTTTTTTACAGCCGAAAAGTTTTCTGCTGATGCGTTATAAATAAAATTGTACAATATGGAATAATGAGAAGGATTTTTAATTTGTTGTATAGAATAATAGGTTAAGAAGGACATTATAAACCAAAAGATATAAGGAGGAATATACAGCGTGGATTTGAATTCTTTAGGTTGGATCATACCGTACATAGTAGTGATTGGAGCATTTTACTTTTTCCTTATAAGGCCGCAGAAAAAGAAGGAAAAGGCAACTCAGGACATGAGAAGCAGCGTTAAGGAAGGTACTGAGATTGTTACAATAGGCGGTATATACGGAAAAGTTATTAACGCCAAGGAAGACGTACTTACAATAGAAGTAGGGGCGGACAAGGTAAAACTCAAAATTGCCAGATGGTCAGTCGGCAAAGTAATAGAAAGTGGTGAAGAAAAGTAACTTGAATTCAAGTTACTTTTTATAATGAGACTTCTTTGATCTAAAAATGTTTCAATAGAAGTCTTTTTTATATGTACGAATAAAAACCCTCTGCAGCGAATAGATTTATAGGGAACAAACCTTATGTTGAACGCACTGAAACCAGCTATTGGGGAAAATGCGGATTCAATAAATACTATAGGGGGTTATTTTGTATGAGAAAGCTGAAAGACTATACAAAGAAGTCACCTTCAGAAGATAAAGGAATCAATTTATACGGGATATTCCTTAAATCACTCGGAGTATGCTTCCTGATATCCTTTGTAATGATAATACTTTATGCGCTTATACTTTCATTTACCAGTGTGAGCGATTCGACGATGAACATTACCATGCAGGCAATAATGATTATAAGTATAACAATAGCAAGTATATTCGGAGGAAAAAAGCTCAGAATGAAAGGCTGGCTGTTCGGACTGGTTCTCGGCCTGGTATTTACACTGCTGCTTGTACCTTTGGGCATGGGCTTCGGCCAGGAATTCAGCCTGGATAAATATTTTTCAGCCAAGCTTCTTATGGGCAGTACTGTAGGAGTGATCGGAGGAATAATAGGAGTGAACCTGAATTAGTGCTTTTTAGTGGTTTTTTTGCTGCAAATACAAATTTTACTTTTCCATAATACACTAATATGGTATAATTTTAGAATGATAAAACAGTGAGGAGGATACTAAATGAAGCATATAAGAACTATTAACAGCAAATCATTATGTGAAAGTGCACAAAACGGAGGCTGCGGAGAGTGTCAGAACTCATGCCAGTCAGCATGCAAGACTTCCTGCACAGTAGCCAATCAGAAATGTGAAAATGTAGAAAACAGCAGAATAAAGCCGCAGACATCACATAAGCTTGCGCTTTAAGGTAAAAAATAAGTATATTATATTATACATAGGCAGTAATATTTAGGAAGCATCAGTGCACCTATATATTACTGCTTTAAAATCTTTATCGGAGGATAATATGATAATAATGTACAAGGATCACAAGCCATATATTGATAAGAATACTTTCATTGCCGAAAACAGCACTATTGTGGGGCGATGCCTCATAAGCGAGGATTGCAGTATCTGGTACAATGCGGTGCTCAGAGCAGACGTAAACGAGATATTGGTAGGAAAAGGAACAAATATACAAGACGGCTGTATCGTTCATTGTGACAAGGAGTACGCAACAAAAATCGGTGAAGGGGTAACGATCGGCCATAATGCAATAATTCATGGATGCACCATAGGAAGTAATTGTATTATTGGAATGGGGACTACCATCCTGGAT
>JAEXXN010000564.1 GCA_023405875.1 Bacillota bacterium
GTGCAGGAGCCTTTGTATGCGGCGAGGGCAGTGCTTTGACCGCATCCATTGAGGGCAAGCGGGGAATGCCAAGGGTCAAACCCCCCCGCACAGTGGAACATGGCCTGTTTGACAAACCTACCGTGCTTAATAATGTTGAAACCTTCGCCAATATTCCGGCTGTCATTATGAATGGCGCAGTATGGTTCCGCTCCATCGGCACCGAAAGCAGTCCGGGCACAAAAGCTTTTGCCCTTACAGGAAATATACAGAATACCGGACTTATCGAAGTGCCGATGGGAACCAGACTGCGGGAGGTAATTTTTGATGTGGGCGGCGGTATGCGTGACGGTGCGGAATTTAAGGCCGTGCAGATCGGCGGCCCGTCAGGCGGATGTCTTACGGATAAAGACCTTGATTTGCCGCTGGACTTTGATTCGCTCAAAAAAGCCGGTGCTATGATCGGCTCGGGCGGGATGGTGGTTATGGATTCAAATACCTGCATGGTAGAGGTTGCACGGTTTTTTATGAATTTTACGCAGAATGAGTCCTGCGGAAAGTGCGTTCCCTGCCGTGAAGGCACCAAGCGGATGTTGGATATCCTTGAGCGCATTGTAGAAGGGAACGGCCAAGAGGGAGATATTGAATTATTGCTTGAGCTTGCCGACACCATATCCGAAATGGCGCTTTGCGGTCTTGGAAAATCGGCGGCACAACCGGTTGTGAGCACGATCAAAAATTTTCGTGAGGAATATGAAGCGCATATTTTTGAAAAACGCTGTCCCACAGGAAACTGCCAGAAGCTGAGGGCATTTATTATTGATAAAGAGACCTGCAGGGGATGTACGAAATGCGCACGCGTTTGTCCGGTAAACGCTATATCAGGCAAGGTGAAAGAGCCCTTTGAGATAAACCAAGCACAATGTATCAAATGCGGAGCCTGCATGGAGGCTTGTCAGTTTAATGCGGTTAAAGTGGGGTAAAAGCATGAAAGAAATATTAAATTTACGACGCAGGTCGGGAAAGGATGCCTTTCATAGCGTTTTGTGTGCAATGAAGGACACAGGGTGTCAAAAATGATAAATACTAATTATATGACAATAGATGGTATTCCTGTTACAATCGAAGGCGAAAAAAATATCCTTGAGGTTATCCGCAAAGCGGGCATAAAGCTTCCTACATTCTGCTATCATTCTGAGCTTTCTATCTACGGAGCTTGCCGTATGTGTATGGTGGAGGATGAAAAAGGGCGGCTGGATGCGGCCTGCTCTGCACAACCGCGGGCAGGCATGGTGATACGCACCAATACCCAAAAGCTGCAAAAATATCGGAAAATGATACTTGAGCTGATCCTTGCCAACCATTGCCGCGACTGTACAACCTGCCAGTCCAACGAAAATTGCAAGCTTCAGGATCTGGCATCCAGATTTCATATTGAGAATGTACGTTTTCCCAATAAGTCGGAAGAAGCTCACAAGGATATGTCATCCCTGTGTATTTCAAAAAACAACGGGAAGTGTATTCTTTGCGGAGACTGTGTCCGTATGTGCAACGAGGTTCAGAATGTGGGAGCCATTGATTTTGCCCACCGCGGGTCAAAAATGACAATATCAACAGCCTTTGATGCGCCGCTTGCGCACTCTGCCTGTGTCGGCTGCGGACAGTGTGCGGCAGTCTGCCCCACCGGAGCAATTGTGGTAAAGGATGACAGCGCACGTTTGTGGAAAGATCTCTTTGATACAAAGGTCAAGGTAACCGCTCAAATCGCACCTGCTGTGAGAGTAGCAATCGGCAGGGAATTAGGGCTTTCCGGGAAGGATCAAAATGCCTTCGGACTGATTGTATCCGCATTGCACCGCATGGGCTTTGATGAGGTGTTCGATACCGCAACAGGAGCTGATATAACTGTTTTGGAAGAGTCCAACGAGCTGCTGAAGCGTCTGGAAGCCGGCGAACAGGAATATCCTTTGTTTACTTCATGCTGCCCTGCTTGGGTCAATTACTGTGAGAAAAATTATCCGGAGCTTTTGCCTCATATTTCAACCTGCCGCAGTCCCATGCAGATGCTCGCGGCGGTTGTTAAGGAGCATGATACGGCAGCTTCTTCCAGAAGAGTAGTTCATGTGGCCGTCATGCCGTGCACCTCGAAAAAATTTGAGGCTGAACGGGATGAATTCAAGTCCGATGGAGTTCCATATGTAGATTATGTCATTACCACTCAGGAGCTTATTAGAATGATTCGTGAAGCCGGCATTGTTTTTACCGAGCTTGAGGCTGAATCGGCAGATACGCCCTTTGGAGCAATGACCGGGGCAGGCATTATTTTCGGGGCCACAGGAGGCGTTACCGAAGCGGTTTTGCGCCGCATTTCCTCAGACAAATCATCCACAGGCTTGAGGACCATTGTTATGCATGGAATACGCGGCATGGAGGGTGTAAAGGAAACAACCGTTATGGTAGGCCAAAGAGAAATCAGGATCGCAATTGTCAGCGGACTTGGCAATGCGTCTAAGCTGATTGAACAAATCAAGGCTGGCAAAAGCTACGATTTTGTGGAAGTCATGGCTTGCCCGGGAGGATGTGTCAGCGGCGCAGGGCAGCCATATGTTCCGAGCCATGAAAAAGCGGCACGTGCAGACGGCTTATATTCTTCCGATAAGCTTATGAGCATAAAGCGTTCGGAAGAAAATCCGCTCATGATGAATCTGTATAACGGATTGCTCAAAGGCCGGGTTCATGAACTGCTGCATGTCCGTTATGGAAGCAGGGGAGAATGATTATGATTGAATTAAATGTGTGTATTGGAAGTGCTTGTCATTTAAAGGGCTCATACAACGTGATCCAGGCTCTCCAGCAGCTCATCGAAGAAAACGGGCTGCATGATAAGCTTGAAATAAAGGCACAGTTTTGCATGAGGAATTGCCAGCATGGGGTTTCAGTAGCTATTGGGGACGAAATTTTCAGTGCCTCCCCCGAAACCTTAGGTGAATTTTTCAGGGATATAGTTTTGAAGCGGATCAAATAAAAGTTTTGCCGTTGAGTGATGCCGGAACTCTATCTGATATTGAATATAAAAGAAAGCACCGGAATATGCGGTTCTATAACCGTGTATTCCGGTGCTTTCTTATTCTTCTTTTCCCTACAGTAATTGACACTATCGTATGAATATAACGATATTGACATATTTTCCAAAATAGTATTTAATGAGAGTGGAAGGGTGGAATTGGAAAATGCCACCTAATAAAAGCTTTGATATTAAAATTGAACAGCTATTTTTGTGGCCCTGCAATGCATGATAAGGTTGTAGGGATGAACAAGGGAATCGGGTGAAAATCCCGGACGGAAACCGCCGCTGTATGCGCCGATAATCAATGCTCGTTGACGAAAGTCAGTCACTGGGAAACTGGGAAGGCAGAGCTTGATTGGCATGCTAACTGCTTGCCAAAGCGTAAGTCAGAAGACCTACAAAAGTATTTTGCCATCCTGCTTGTGAAAAGGAGGCAAATTTTATTTCGCAGAAAAACGGTCGCGACAATCAAAACTGATTGTTGCCGCCGTTTTTTATTATACCCCAAAAGGGCTGGGCCGTTTGACACAGGCGGGTGTGCTGAGACGGCTATGACCATTGCGGCGGATGTCTACAAAGAAATCCGTACAATTTTTAAGAAAGGACTGATTCCGATGTTTTGGCCGGTAACGTAAAGGAAGCCGGTGTGCGGTCACACAGTCAGGAAACAAAGGATACCCGCTATAAAAACAACGGAAGGAGGAGTGCTTATTCAGATTGCAGAGAGCTATATGGCAGCATACAAAAAAGAAACCCGGCTTGACAGCAGCAAACCGGGCTTCGAGCAGGAAGGAAGCCAGGCAATGCCGTGCTTCCAAGACGCTTAACAAAATTATAGCATAATATGTCGAATTAGCAATATAAAAAAGGAGAGATTATTATGAGAAGAATGCCGAGAAGAATAACTATATTTGTATTGATGCTTGCATTGCTGATGACCTTTTGCGGGTCCCCCGTTTTTGCAGACAGTATTGATGACATAACCTTTGATTCAGGCACAATGTTCTCAGTAGGACTGGGAAACAGCCAGACCTTCCAGTATGTGTTGAAAGGCTTGTCCGGCAGCAGTAAGGTAACTATACCGGATCCTTCAAATATTTCGTGGACAAGCTCTAATCCCAGCCTGGCCAGCCTGAGCAGCAGCACCGGAGATACTGTTACAATAACTACCGCTTCCAGCGGTTCGGGCAGTGTGGTGATCACGGCCTATTACGGAGCAATGTCGGTACACAGCGATGTGCTGGTGGCAAACGGCTATGTATATGATGATGCCGATAACATTACAGCCAAATTAACTATTAGCGGCAGCGCTATATTTACCAAACCTTTGGCTAAAGTAAACAATTTTTCCTTAAAGACTGTATTCGGCACCGGCTTTAACGATTCCGGAGTAAAAAAGGACAAGGTGACGGCTCTACATGCCCTGTTGTATGCCCTGGAAGAGCATTATGATGCGGGGGGAGTAGCGGACGGTTGGGATTGGGTTCCCTCAAACGTAGTGATCACCTATAACGGAGCCTATGTTTATTCAATCAGCTCCTATGCCAACAACTGGACCTATAAGATACAGACTACTCCGTCAGGCACCTGGGTAATGCCTGGAGTGGCTGCTTCCCAGTATGTTATGAATGACAATTATCAGATGGAATGGCGGTTTGGAGCCTGGTAGACTTTATAAGTAAGCCGGGCTGCAGGGGAAGAAGGGGAGGCCTTTCTTCCCCTGGCCCGTATTAAGCAAGGCTTTATACTGTAACGGGGCGAAAGCTCAAGAAGAATATTTGAGAAGAGAGGGTGGGAGAATGAGCTTGCAAAGGAAGGCAGTGCACAGGTTTACCGCGTATATTGTCTTGCTGGCCATGATTTTTAATATAGCGTATATACAGGATCTGAGCGGATTTTCTGTCCATGCCGATGTAGTCGGTACACATGAAGATGGCACTTATACATATATATTATACGACGACAGTACCGCAAAAATAACAGCTTACTCCGGGAGCGGCGGAGATATCACATTGCCTGACAAGGTTACCGTTTCTGAGGCGGTATACTACGATGTGTCTGCCATAGGCAGCCAGTTATTCACCGGAAATACTTCTATCGAATCTGTGGTTATTCCGGAAGGTATAGAGACTATCGAAGGCGATGGTATATATAGCTCTTCCGGCGCCTTCACCGGTTGTACAAGCCTGGAGTCAGTCACCCTGCCCGGTACATTGAAGGAAATAGGCGACCTTGTATTCTCAGGATGCAGTGCACTGGAAACCATAGAGCTTCCCGATTCGCTGGAAACACTGGGCATGGGAGCATTTGCCGCTTGCGAAGCCTTAAGCTCGGTGGAGCTTCCCGACTCGCTGGAAACACTGAACGGAACCTTCGACGGGTGTATCGCCTTAAGCTCGGTAAAGTTTCCCGGCTCGCTTGAGGAAATAGGAAGCAGGACATTCTACAACTGTAAAGCCCTTGCGTCTATTGAGCTGCCTGCCGGTTTGCAAAGCCTGGGAGGCTCTGCGTTTTATAACTGTAGGGCGCTTGCCTCCATTAACATTCCGGAAGGTGTGACGGCTATCGGTATCTCCACCTTCAGGAACTGCGAAAGCCTTACCTCCATTGAACTTCCGGAGGGAGTTGTGTCTATAGGCGCTTCCGCCTTCAATGGCTGCACCAAACTGGAAAAGCTATATTTTATGGGAACAATGCCTGGTTTTGGCGCCAGTGCATTTCTAAATGCGCCTGCAAGCTGTACTGCATATTATCCCCTGGCTTATGAGAGCAGTTGGTCCGGCTTTGCAATGGTAGGAAAAAAGCCCTTTGTCAAGTTGACCCTTGACTTGCAGTATGAAAGCAAAACAGAAAAGTCTTATGCCACAGTAACCGGGGGAAAGATTGCAGCTCCTGCGGTACCTTTACGAAGCGGTTTCAGCTTTGACGGCTGGTATAAGGATGCAGCCTGCAAGAATCAATTTGTGTTTTCCGGTGAAACGGTAAGCGGAGATATCGTCCTGTATGCCAAATGGAAGGAAAGCCGTGAACCGTTGGCTGCGCTTGTATTGAGCGGTTCTCCGGCTTTAAGCTATGCCGGAAATGCTTTTACCTTTGATCTGAAGGGATTGGCTCTGGCAGGCAGTGACGGGACTGGAGCTTCTTATGACCTGACAGAAACGGAAATATTATGGGAGGTCATAAGCGGGGAGGCCACGGCAGAAGGCAGCATATTGACAATTAGGGCTGTCGGGCCCGTAACAGTCAAAGCAAGGGCAGGAGCCATCGAAAGTAATGCTCTGGTGCTGACTGTTACAGCCGCGCACCAGCTTGTTACAGAATGGTCACAGCCGGGAGACGTGAGGGAGTTTGCAGTGGCATCGGACGGAAGCGTTTATATGTCGATAAACGGAGAACTGAAGGCTTTGGATTCACAGGGAAAGGAGAAGACTTCCTTTAATGCGGGTGCTAAGGCGGAAAAAATAAAATTACCCTCTGGCGTTTTAAGGTTTTCACTTGGCATGCTTAAGCTTAAAGGGACGGAATATTTATCGGTAATCCAAGGTCAGTCGGATGGAAACTATTTGTATCTTCTTGACCCTTCCTCTGGAAGTGTCCGGTGGAAGGCCTGGATCGAGGGGAGAATTGAAGGGCTTCCGGCAGCCGACGATAATACCGGAAATATCTATATCATGAGCCTCACAACGAAGTACGAGGCCGGAGGAAGCTACCAGAACAGACAGCTTTATGCCCTGAACATGGATCAGGAAAAATATCTCTGGAAGGCTGATCTGGGCAAGGGATTGGGTGGTTATGATTTCCCGCTTATAGTTGTATGGGGAAATAAGCTTTATGTGGAAATAGACCACGAGCTGTGGGCTTTTGAAAATAACGGAGATCAGTTATGGTACAAAGCCGGTACTAACAAGGTTGACAACAGAGTGGATACGCTCGTTCCGAACCTTCCTGTCCTGCCTGTAAATCCTGCAAATGGTGTAGTTTACTGGCCGGCTCCTTCAGAAAAGCTGGCTGCCCTGGATCCTGACGACGGAGAAGAGATATGGTCGGTATCTGCAGCCGCCCGTCCCATACTTTCTGCCGACGGTAAGACGCTGTATGCAAATTTGAATGGAAAGCTTAGAAAAATAGATCCCGATACAGGTGCTGTCGGTGCGGAATATATGCTTGCAGGAGGCAACGGGGCCTTTGACACTGGCGGATATCTGTATACCGATACTAATATTTATAATGATAAGCTTGAGGTCGTCTCTTCCTATAATCGGATCGACGAGGCCAAAAGAAAAGGTAATTTCCGTCTGGATGCAGATAATAGCCTGTACCGTTTAATAGAGGCGAATAGCTGGTCCAATGCCGCGCTGGAAAAAGTTGAGCTGGTTGAAATTACTGACGGTGAGCCTGTAAGTATCCGTTTGGATGCACCGGAGCCTGTTTATCTGTTTGCAGGCGGTAAGCTTGAAGTCAAGGCTGCAGCCGTTAATAAGGACGGAGTACGTCTGCCTGAAATTGCGCTGCAATGGCAGAGCGAGGATATAAGCGTAGCCGAAGCGGTATACGGTGGAAATGGAAATAATGTGAGGATCAATGCCGTTGATATAGGGGAGACCGTTGTTACCGTAAAAGCGGAAGGCAAAGCTATTGAGAAAAGAGTCAGTGTGGTAGTCCGGCCTGATCCTGTACCAACGAAAATGTATTTCATAAAGGAGGTTGCTTACTCTACCCTTTCCAACCCTTCAAAGCTTGAAAAACTGGAAAGCTATGCGGGTGAAGAAATTCCGAGGGTATATCTATATGTGGAGGATCAATACGGCCAATATTTCAACCGCATGGAGGTTCAATGGGAGATTGAGGGAATAGATTCTGCTACATTGTATCAGGGAGGCAGCGGAGATTACAACATCAAATATGAGGTGCTGCTGAAAGCCGGCGAGCCTGTGGAAACGGTACTGAAGGCTTCCTCTGAGGATTATCCGGGTCTCTATTGCCAGATCCCCGTCACAGTCAAGCCGGCCAGGGTTCAAAAGCACTGGTCATATTCTCCCGGATACGGATATTATGATCCTGACAATGAATCTTATTTTACAATGAATGCCGCCAATACCATCATATATATGACTGCCAACGGAGAGCTGGCTGCCTTGGACGCTTCCGACGGCACTGTGAAATGGAAGGCCAGCCAGGGTTCGGGAGATGACAAGATATGGTTTTCCAAGCCCAGGACAGGCAGTGACGGAAATATTTATCTCTCGGAGCTTTACTCGGATTATAACCAATACATTGCAAGACAGTTGTACAAATACAGTCCCCAAGGCGAGCTGCTGAAGAAAACCGGTTGGCAGCTTCCGGTGATAGATTTTGTTCCCGGCGAAGGGTATATCTATGTGCTGACGGCAGAAAGCAAGCTCTATAAGCTGGATGAGCAGCTTAAAACACTCTGGGAGAAGCAGCTTACACCGGCAGACGGCGAGTATGGAGGGATGCTCATTCAAGGAGGGCAGTTGTACCTGGCCAAGGGAGACAGTATATATAAGGTAAGTGCAGAGGGCAATGCCGGAGCCTTTTATAAAGACGACCGTGCCCGGCTGTGGCTGGAAGGGATAAATTCCGGGGGAGAGCTGCTTTTGCAAAGAAACACCCTGGGAAAATATACATTGGTTGGTCTCAACACGGAAGGAAAGAGGTCATGGAGCTATAGTACGGATTCAAGGGTAAACGTATCAATAGAAAAGGGCAGGATTTATGCTTCCGATTATAGCGGCAGGCAGGAGAAGCACCTTTATATACTTGATGAAAAGGGACAGGAACTGGTAAAGAAAGCCTTTGAGGATCAAGGAACAGGCAGCGCTGCTGCGGCAAAACCGGCAATAGGACCGGATGGGACAGTATATACGGCGACAGCTCAGATAAATGCCTTCAGTCCTGAGGGTGAGATGCTCTGGCAGACTGCCGCAGCTCCGAATGATTTTTATTTTCCATATCGAAAGCCTTTGCAGCTCCTTTCGGCAGAAAACAACAGGGTTATTGCAACCAGCTATGGGGGAGGCATTATAGTACTGCAAGGCAAGGCCCATAAGGGAATGGAAGTAAATATACAAGCAGAGGGCTTAGTGGCTCAGGACACCTTTAAGGATATAAGGCTGAGGGTGATAAATTATCAGGAGGATATGGATGTGGAGCTGGAGCTGCTTCTGAAAGACGCTTCCTCCGGCAAGGTGTTGAACAGGACCGTCTTTGAAGACAAATTGCGGAGCAATGTGCAATATACCTACGACATAGGGACCAAAACACCCAAGACCGGAAATCTGAAATTGTGGGTAAATATATGGGACAAGGATAAAAATCAGCTGTACAGTGAGGAAATAACAAAACAACCTTAGAAAGGGGGAATGGAAGCTATGCAGCAAAATAGGAGATTATTGGCGCTGGTCCTGATTCTGGCAATTCTTGCGGGATTTGCACCCCAGGCCGTTATGGCTGCGGGAGACGATGTTCTGACCCGGACTGAGGCGGCCATAGAGCTCACTCTGAAGCATTATGCGGGCAGAGAGGCGGTGGACCAGGATTGGGAAGCCTTTGCGATTAATGCCGCAGGCGGCGATATAAATGAGTACGGTACAGGAGGCAAAACCTACCTGAGCTTTCTGGAGGAAAGAATAAAAAAATCCGGGGTGGGCAGCAGAATGACTGATTACGAAAGGACCACCCTTGGGATACTGTCGGCAGGAGGAAATCCGGCAAATTTTGCGGGGATAAATCTGATTGAGAGGATTTATAGCTGGCCGGATCTGAGCCAGGGGATCAATGCCTCTGTTTTCGGTTTGATTGCCCTGGATGCGGCAAATGCCGTTGTTCCACAGGGAGCAAGGCATACAAGGGAATCCCTCATACGCCATATCCTGGACAACAAGAGCGGCGATGGCTGGAGCTATGGAGGAGAAAGTCCTGATCCGGATATGACCGGTATGGCTCTTTATGCTCTGGCTCCCTATAGGGACAGGCAGGAGGTAAAGCTGGCCGGGGAAAAGGCCATACAGTGGCTCAGCAAAAACCAGCAGGACAACGGAGCTTACAGCTCCTGGGGGCAAACCAACTTGGAATCCTGCTCACAGGTAATATGCGGGGTGACTGCCTGGGGGATAGACCCGTCGGGAACGCTATTTACAAAAGCTAACGGCAATGCAGTCACTGCACTTTTGGATTTCCAGATCAAGGAAGGCAGCAGCAGAGGCGTATTTGATCATATAAAGGGAAACGGCGGCGATCCGGGAATGGCTACACAGCAGGCCCTGTATGCCCTGGGAGCCTTTAAGCAGTATAAGGCCACCGGGGTGTCCAGGATATTTTACAAGATACAATATCAAAAGGCTGAAATAACCGCTGTAGAAATCTATCCCGGAAAGCTGGAGCTGGAAAAGGGCAGGACCTTCCAGCTGGGAGTCAGGAATCAGAACCGTAAATTTTTAGATAATAAGGACTTTAATTGGAGCAGCACCAATCCGAGCGTAGCTTCAGTCGATACCAGAGGGATAGTGAAGGCTGCCGGAAAGGGCAGCGCCACTATCGTTGCCAAGCTGAAATCCGATGAAGCTGTTTATGATGTAAGAGAAATAAGCATTGTGGAAAAGGACTTCAAAATTGAAAAAACCAGCTCCGGCACCGATCCGGTCCTCCGTTTTAAAATTACCAACAACTCGGAGAAGGAGCAGCAGGCGGTGTGTATAATAGGACTGTTTGACAAAAGCAGCAATGCGCTGCTGAAAATGAATTACCTGTCAAAGCAATTTTTGCCCGGACAGACCCATAC
>JAEXXN010000565.1 GCA_023405875.1 Bacillota bacterium
GAATACAGGGAGCTTGACGGATAAGCCTGGCTCAAGAGTAATTGCGATTACCAGCGGCAAAGGCGGCGTAGGAAAGACAAATTTCACTGTAAATCTGGGAATAGTCTTTTCACAGATGGGATTGAGGGTAGTTATTATTGATGCTGATCTTGGACTTGCAAATGTCGATGTAATAATGGGCAGAATGTCCAAGTACAATCTTTCGGATGTAATAAACAGCAATAGAGACATATTGGAAATACTGGAGGAAGGACCAAACGGGGTTAAATTCATATCGGGGGGCTCAGGAGTTCAGGAGCTGGTCAAGCTGGACAAGACACAGCTGGTTGACCTGCTTATGAAGCTGGGTAAACTGGATGAGTCAGCCGATATCATACTTATTGATACCGGAGCAGGACTTTCGGATAATGTGATAAGCTTTGTACATGCAGCCAGGGAAGTGATACTGGTGACCACACCGGAGCCCACCTCAATAACGGATGCATATGCGCTTATAAAAACTATTACCCGGAAGGACAAGACCAAAAATATAAAGGTGGTTGTAAATAGAGCAGACAATTCGGCTGAAGCCTTTAATATACTGGATAAATTGAATGTTGTGACAGAGAAGTTTCTTGGGGTAAAGCTTCATAAGCTTGGATATATATTGAACGATTCTGCTGTAGTAAAAGCAGTAAAGATACAGCAGCCTTTTGTTATAAGCTTCAGCAAAAGTGAGGCCTCCAAAAATATGAACGATATTGCCCTTACGCTTATTGATAATAAGGAAGTCAGCTCAAATTCAGTTTCAGGGTTTAAGACCTTTATAAACAAGCTAACTAATTTATTCAATTAAGTCGCACAACTTTCTTCAATCGGGCCTGATGATAATAGGAAACATGGCTATTACTAACAGCACATACTTTTGCCATTTGTACATAAGGAGAATTGTTATGACAGACTTAGAGAAGTTTTTTGCAATAGGTCAAAAAATTCAAATTGCTCATATAGATATGAAGGGACATCTTCAGGAATATACAAGCCAGGTGGTTGATTTAAAGGATGAGGACTTTGTGGAAGTATTGATACCGATGCATAAGTCACGGGCTGTATACCTCCGGGAAGACAGCCTGGTAAAAATCCTGGCAGCCAGAGGCGATGCCGTATATGAATTCAAAGCCGTAGTATACGAAAGGCTTTTTGGAAGAGTACCGCTGTTAAGATTAAAGATAATTTCAGATGTAAACAAGATTCAAAGAAGAGACTTCTACAGGCTGAAAATGATGAGAGATGTGGAAGTAAGATTTATTGATAATCTTCAGGAAAAGGAGTTCAGTGAAAAATTCAAGTGCAATCTGCATGATCTAAGCGCAGGAGGAATTCTGATCAGTACAAAAAAGGAGTTTCAGGAAGGCGATATGCTGGAGCTGACACTTGATCTGAACGGTACAGAAATTATCGCATATGGAATAATAGTGAGAAGAATATTTAATGCCGGTCACAAAGCTCCCTATTCATATGGTGTGAAGTTTGATAAGATGAGTGAGTTTGATAAAAATAGGGTTACGAAATTTATTTTTGAAGAACAGCGTAAGCTTATAAAGAAGGGATTGATTTAGAATGGCAGGCAGTGCAAGAAGACCCTTAAGGGTATTGATAATAGATGATTCTGCATTTATGAGAAGACTTATTTCCGATATGCTGAGCAGCGATCCCAATATAGAAGTTGCAGATACGGCAAGGAACGGCAAGGAGGGGCTTGACAAGGCGATAGCCCTGAAGCCTGATATAATAACACTGGATGTTGAGATGCCTGTGATGAACGGGCTCGATACGCTGGCAGAGCTGATGAAGCTGACACCGGTGCCAAAGGTTATTATGCTCTCCAGCCTAACTTATGAAGGCGGTGAGGCGACAATCGAGGCTCTGGAGCTTGGAGCCCTGGATTTTATAACCAAACCGACAACTTCAATAGTTAATTATGATGCTGATCATATAAGGGATGAACTGAATAAAAAGATCAATCTGATTGGAAAATCGAGAATAAAGCTCTCTCCTCCGGTGCAGCTTATTGAAAAGTTTCCTGTTGTAAAGAAAACAACAGCCTTAAACAATGTTCCGGGAGGAAAGCTCAAATATATTATTGCTATCGGCACCTCCACCGGGGGCCCAAGAGCACTGCAGGATGTGCTGCCAAAGCTTCCCGGGGACATACCGGCTGCAGTGCTTGTAGTACAGCACATGCCTCCGGGCTTTACAAAGTCACTGTCAGAAAGGCTGAACAGCCTGTCGATGATAAATGTGAAAGAAGCAGAGGATGGAGATGTGCTTCAGCCTGGGTGGGCTTATATCGCTCCCGGGGATTTTCATATGATCGTCAACAGATATGCAGGAGACATATACAGGATATCAACAAATAAGCAGCCCCCGGTAACTGGACATAGACCCTCTGTAAATGTTATGATGAGTTCAGTGGCAGAATCTGGTCATAAAAATATTATTGCTGTTATGATGACCGGAATGGGAAATGACGGAAGCGACGGGATATTAAAAATCAAAAATAACGGGGGGAAAACCATAGCACAGGATGAAGGCTCATGTATAGTATATGGGATGCCAAAATCGGCAGTTAAAATCGGCGCTATAGATACCATAACTCCGTTACAAAATATAACAGAAGAAATACTAAAATATATGGGGGTGTAATACTATGGACATGAATCAATACCTGGAAATATTCATTGAAGAATCGCAGGAGCATTTACAGGGGCTAAACCAGAGTTTATTAGGTCTTGAAACAAACCCCAAAGATATGAAGATACTTAATGAAATATTCAGAGTAGCACATACGATAAAGGGTATGGCAGGAACAATGGGTTATTCCGGAATCACAAACCTTACGCACCAGATGGAAAATGTCCTGGATGCTATCAGAAACGGCAAGATTGAAGTAAACACAGCTATTATAGATATTTTATTCGAGTGCCTTGATTATCTGGACAACTCCATAAGCGTAATAGCAAATACAGGCCAGGAGGGCAACGGCAAAGCTGATGCCATTATAGCAAGCCTTAACGGGATACTGCTTAAAAAGCCTGTTGAAGCAGTAGAAAAACCTGAGTCTGATATTGCCCCTGAAGCTGAAAAGCCTGATGAAAGCATAAAGCTCAACCAGTATGAGGAGAATGTCATAAGGAAGGCTATACAGCAGGGAATGGCAGTCTACAAGGTACGGGTCATGCTGGCAAAGGATTGTATGCTTAAATCTGCCAGAGCCTTTATAGTGTTCCAGACTGTTGAAAGATATGCTGAGATACTGAAGGCGGTACCCAAGGTAGAGGATATCGAGGATGAAAAGTTTGACAGTGAATTTACAATTTTTATAGTTTCCAAAGAACCCGAAGCTTTGATAAAGAAAGAGCTGGAATCTATATCGGAAATAATCGAAGCACGCTTTGCTAAGGTTGAAGTACCTGAGGAAGAGGCAGTCCAGAATGTGGAAGCGGCCGAGACAGAGGAAGCAGCGGAAGTAACGGCTTCAAATGAGGAAAAGGACAGCGGCGAGGAAGCACAGGGCAAAAAGGCAAAAATGGGTAAGACAGTAAGGGTCGATATCGACAGGCTGGATAACCTTATGAATCTGGTAAGCGAATTGATAATAATCAAGACAAGGCTTGAAGGTGTGGGCAGTGAGTCTGAGAACCAGGATATGACTGAGGCGGTAGAATATCTTGAAAGAATAACAACCAGCCTGCATGATGCTGTTATGAAGGTAAGGATGGTGCCGATAGAAAGAGTATTCAACAGATTCCCAAGGATGGTCAGAGATTTGTCCAAGGACCTGTCAAAGGATATAACACTCCATATGACAGGAGAAGAGACAGAGCTGGACAGAACTGTAATTGATGAAATCGGTGATCCTCTTATTCACCTCATCAGAAATGCCATTGACCATGGTATTGAAGAGAAGGAAGAGAGGGTCAAAAACAACAAATCAACCAATGGAACTGTTTACCTGAGAGCTTATCAGGATGGAAACAGCGTTGTAATCGAGGTTGAGGATGACGGTAAAGGTATCGACCTGGAAAGGGTAAAGAAAAAGGCCCTGGAAAAAGGCGTCGTAACTCAGGCTGAAATCAATAATATGGATGAGAAGGATATTGTTGAGCTGCTCTTCAAACCCGGCTTCAGCACTGCCGATAAAATTTCCGACCTCTCAGGAAGAGGCGTAGGCCTTGATGTAGTCAAAACAAAGATCGAATCCCTGAATGGAATAGTGGAAGTAGAAAATTCCAGAGGTAAGGGAAGTAAATTCATAATTAGGCTCCCTCTGACCCTTGCAATAATACAGGCCCTCCTTGTAACGGTGGGCGATGAGAAATATGCAATACCGCTGAACGTGATCAGGGATATAAATACTATTGATGCTTCAACCATAAGAAATGTCCATGGGCAGGATGTGGTACTCAACAGGAA
>JAEXXN010000568.1 GCA_023405875.1 Bacillota bacterium
CACAAGCATCAGCAAATTACTTCTCCCTGTCATTACCATTGGCGATATAATTAAATACATTATATATTCATAGTATTATTATGTCAATAAAAAAGTATACCCAAAATTTAGCCCTCCGGTCGAATGGTTGATATTTCCCATTTCATACTGTACAATTTAAATAGCATTTAAAATAATCATACAGGGAGATATACCATGAAACGATCTTCAAAGGCAGATCTTTCTCTGCTGCTTGTTACTATATTCTGGGGTGCAGGCTTTCCTGCCACAAAAATTGCTCTTGAAACCATGACCCCCTATTATCATATAGGCTTCAGATTCGCCATAGCCAGCTTGCTGCTGTCCATATTGTTTTACAAAAAGCTCAAGGAGCTTGACAAGACCTTTATAAAGCCCGCTTTGATATTGTCCTCCCTGCTTTTCACCACCTATGCCTTGCAGACAGTGGGGATACAATTCACCACCGCTTCAAAGTCCAGCTTTTTCTCCGGCCTGGCAGTACTTATAGTACCTCTGTTTTCGATATTCTATCTGAAGACCAGGCTGAAGCCGAAGACCATCCTCAGTGTGCTTACAGCCACTGTTGGCTTGTTCTTTTTGTCCTATAGCGGGGATAACTTCAATTTCAACATTGGAGACTTCATGACCATATTATGCTCGGTATGCTATGCATGGCAGCTTCTGTTTACCGGAACCTATGTAAAGAAGCACGATGCCACATTGCTTGCCATAGTCCAGCTGTTCTTCGTATCGGTTTATGGACTGGTCTTCGCAGTTGTCCTTGAACCCTTTCCCGTGGGAATGTCGTCAGCCGGCTTCTGGTCCCTGATGTTCTCGGCAGTGCTTTGTACCGCCTTTGCCTTTTTTGTACAGACTACCGCCCAGAAGTATGCTTCTGCCGCACGCATCGCCCTTATTTTCACAATGGAACCCGTATTTGGAGCGCTTACCTCCTTCCTTGTTTTAGGAGAGATAATTGGCGTAAAAGGCATTATCGGAGGTATTTTCATAGTAGCGGCAATGCTGATTTCGGAGCTTCAGTGGACCAAAAAGGATGTTACAGCTTCTTAGGCCGGAAATAGCCTCCAAGGGAAGCTCTTACATCCATTGTGGTTATAAATGCTCCGCAGCCGCAGCCGTCAATTACCTTGTGAAGGCTATCCAGTTGCTTTCTTTCCAATATGATATTAAGCATATAGCTTTTTCCTTCCTTACCCTCACCCTCAAAAATAGTGACCCCGAAGCCCGCATTTCTCAGACATTGTACAAGCCCCTCCGAGCTGTCCTTTATTATTATCTGTGCGACCAGGCGTCCTATGGACAGCCTTTCTTCTATCTTGCTTCCCACTATGTTTCCGGTTGCATAACCCAGACAGTACGCCAGTATAAGCACCGGCTTATCTATATTCCCCACAACCTTACCCAATACAATAAGGTATATCATCACTTCAAAAAAACCCAATACTGAAGCGATCTTCCGCTGTCCTTTAACAAGCAGAATTGTCCTCATTGTGCCTATCGATACATCCGTTACTCTCGCAAGGAATATAAATAGGGCTTGCAAAAAAATGTCCATGCTTCTTTCCCCCTGTTAACCCATCTCAAATAATTTTTTATTATATTTTTATAATAACTACTTCGACAAAATTTCTTATCTTCCTCCCTTTTCTGCACTTCTGAAAAAATTGGCAGGGTCTTCTTTCAATATTTTATTATATCAGATGGCAAAATAAATGTGACAGAATATAAGATTTCATAATTTGATCAACAGATTAGCTTAACTTGCTGTGTCGGCTGATAAAAGAGTGTTTTGTGAAGAGGCTTAGAGTTTGTTAGTAAAGTATAGGAAAAGCTGCGTCTCTGTTCGAGCCGTTAAGCTGTCGGATCAGAAAGCCTCATAGCAGTTGAAGTCGTAGTAGTAATGACAAATACTAAATGCGAGTTTGACGCAGCCCTATACAAGCTTACAAACTCTTAGCCCCGGAACTTTACACTCGTTATCAGCCGGCATAACAAGTTATAACCTACCTTCATCAGTTGAAAGGAGAAAGCAATTTATGAAAAAGTACAAGTTTCATACAATAACGGCTGTTATTCTCGCAATATCCGTTTTTGCCCTCAGCAGCTGCACCTATGAACCCTCAAGAAGATATATGTCCCCGGAGTCCGGCAATGTAAACATGCGGAATCAGCAGGAGCTTCCCAATAATCTTGTGGGCAGAAATGATAACAATCCCGCAGTAACCGACTATGCCGACAAAATATCTTCTACCTTTGAAATGGTTGATTTCAGCTATCTGAGTATTACGGGAAACAGCCTGACCGTAAGAGCAGGTGCAGGAGCAAACTATCCGTCCATAGGAACGATAAAAGCCGGCCAGAAAATCAGGGCCTTGGGAAAAATGGACGGCTGGTATGTTGTAAAAATGCCTGACAGCAGCAAAATAGGCTGTATAAGCGCATCAAACGCAAAGCCTTACGGTAAGAGTACCGGAACAACCAATACTAATAACACAACAGGTACAGGCGCGGGCACTGCCACTCCGGTTCCCACAAAGGGAGCTGCTGCCGGAAGCACGGGTAATACCGCTGCAGGCTCAGGTACCATGACCTCCGATGAATCAAGGATACTTCAGCTGGTCAATGCAGAGAGGGCAAAAACCGGAGCTAAGCCCTTAACCTCCAACAGCGATTGTACAAAGCTCGCAAGGATGAAATCCCAGGATATGGTTGATAAAAATTACTTCAGCCACCAGTCTCCGACTTACGGTTCACCCTTTGACCTGCTGAAATCCAATAATGTGAGCTATATGTATGCAGGTGAGAACATTGCCATGAACCAGTCGGCTGACGCAGCCTTCAAAGCCTGGATGAACTCCGAGGGGCATAAAAAGAATATTTTGAATCCCAACTTCACTGAATTGGGAGTCGGTATTGCTCCTAAGGGCAACGGCAGCAATATTTATACCCAGCTTTTCATAGGCCGTTGATTTCAATATGAAGAAAGGATGTTGGCGCCTGCTGGTGTCAACATCCTCTTTATTATTTCAAGCTGACATACTGCCCGCTAAGCCACAACGCCTCTCCCACCTCTAATTCCTTTTGAGGGTCTCCCCTGCATTTTTTGAGAATATACTATTTATTACGCTGTAAGCTCTGAAAAAATTACACTTCTGTAGAATAGGTACAACCTATCAAAAGCCTTCCTATGCAGGTAGGCAGTGTATTTCCGTTGACAATGCCTGCTCCATGCATAATAATTGTTATATGGATAAAAAGCAGCAGTTCATACGCTCTTTCTATGATAAAACCTTTTTCCATAATGCAATTCATATTTTTGAAGGTTGGTGAAAATGTTAAATGAGAATTAGAAATAATCCCAGAGCACTGGAAATAATCAGGCAATATGAAGATATAGTGATATTCCAGCCCAAGGAGCATAAAGGAAGCTGGAGGGAATATTTTTCACAACAAAAAAAAGGCGCCCCCGGCGCACCGATCCATGTGGAGCTGGGCATGGGAAGGGGAAGGTTTATTTCCACCCAGGGCTTGCTCCACAAGCATATAAATTTTATAGGGATAGATATCAGGCATGAAATAGTCCTGGCAGCTCTGGGTAAGGTTCTGGACAATGAGCTTGAAAACGTGGTACTCATTCCTTATAATATATTGAATCTTGAAGATGCCTTTGAGGAAGGAGAGGTGGATACCTTTTATATAAACTTCTGCGATCCCTGGCCCAAGGTCAGGCATTCCAAAAGAAGGCTCACCCACAGGCTTTTCCTTGAAAAGTACAGGACCTTCCTGAAGGCCGGCGGCAAAATAGAGTTCAAGACCGACAGCAGGGAGCTTTTTGATTTCTCTGTAAATGAGTTTGGTGAATCAGGCTTTGAAATAACCCAACTGACCTATGATCTCCACAATGACGGTTATCCCGAAAATATCACTACGGAATATGAAGAGAAGTTTATTAAGAAGGGTGTAAAGATAAACAGGCTGGTAGCGCAAAAAAAATAGGGCAGGCCACTGCGCCTGCCCCTCGAGCTTGGTTGGTCCCGATATATCGGGGTTTTTGGGGCGGCATGGAAACCGCCCCATACATATATCTATTCTATTTTGAAGGTATAGCTGTATTCCGGATTCAGGCTGTGCCCCACCTTGTCCTTAAGGGTGATCCTTACCTTATATTCCCCGCTTGCAAGTGCCTCTGGCGGAATATAACTGATTTTCCCTGTTTCAGGCTCATATTTGGCTTTTACAGCTTTATCATTTATATACATCCTTATTGACTCAGGATCAATACCTATTCCTCTGTCAACCGCTATAACACCGATCTCTCCAGGCTGTACCACAATATTCTCAAAGCCCGCTGCTCCATTGGCCACCTTTGACAGCTCCGCTGTGATCTCAGGGTCGTAATAATCCTTATCCAGCTTGTATACAGCCATTACATCGTCGAAATAAATGCTTCCTGCATTCTTCCTTTGCTGCTCAGTCTCAGCAATGTAAAGCTGTTCAAGGGCTATGGGATACTTTTCGTTCGCCGGCAGCTCGGCATATACATACTTCCAGCCCTTCCAATCAAGTCCGCCGTTTTCTGTAAAGTCAAGCACCTTCTTTTCGCCCGCAGCATTTATATAGTTTCCTCTAAGCCAGTGGTTGCCCGCATCGCCATATACCCATGCGCCCAGCTCTATAGGACGTCCTATTACCTTTACCGGCTGCTTAAAGGTCACATAGGCTGCAGACGTTCCTTCTGTATTTTCAAAGTTATAGTCAAGTCTCAGGGATATTTTCCCCGACTTCACCGGTTCATCCTTTTGATTATGTCTCACTGTTGCGATACTTCTTATGGCTTTTGCCTCAACATTATTAAGAGTACCAAAATCAGCTATAATAGTAGGAGTCTTTCCATTCCTTGCTCCCACTTCGGCCTTTACAGCTCCTACCGAAGCAATAATTTTCCCTGCTCCGTTTTTCTTTCCTGCTGTAAATACACCGTTTGCATCTACCTTTCCTATCTCACCCTCAACAGCCCATTTGACTGCTGCGGAATTGATCACAACGGGCACCCCTTTATC
>JAEXXN010000569.1 GCA_023405875.1 Bacillota bacterium
ATATTACTGTTGAAGGGTTTCCTCCCACTCCTTCAAGAACTGCATTATCTATATAGGACACAGGATAACCTGCACGTGTATTCTCTGTAAACTGTTCACTGTCATAGTCCGGTACTCCGGTTACAGGGTCCAGAACGACGTTTTCCAATACTGTTCCGAATCTTATAGCATTCCATATCTGCGGCTCGTTTTCCTTTGACAGCTTTATGCATTTTGCATAGCAGCCTCCTTCAAAGTTGAAAACTCCGTCATCTGTCCAGCCGTGCTCGTCGTCGCCAATGAGGCGCCTTCCATTATCAGCGGACAGGGTGGTCTTGCCGGTACCCGACAAGCCGAAGAACAATGCCACGTCGCCTTCTGCTCCGATATTGGCGGAACAATGCATAGGCATAACACCCTTCTGAGGGAGTATGAAGTTCATAGCTGTGAAAACAGCCTTCTTGATTTCTCCGCAATACTTGGAGCCGCCGATTATTATGAGTTTTTTTGTAAAGTTCAATATTATAAAGGCTTCTGAATTTGTTCCGTCTGCTTCCGGTTCTGCAAGGCAGCCCGGCGCAGCAAAAATGGTGTATTCCGGCTCAAAGCCCTCCAATTCTCCTGCCTTCGGCTTGATGAAAAGCTGCTGTGCAAAAAGATTCTGGGACGCAAATTCATTCACTACCCTTATGGACATCCGGTGCTGCTTGTCGGCTCCAACAAAGCCGTCAAAAACAAAAAGCTCCTTATCCTTTATGTAAGCCTGTATTTTATCATACAGCTTTTCAAACTTTTCGCCGCTGATAGGCATATTGCCCTTGCCCCAGTCTATTTTGTCGTGTATCTGCGGATCATCCACTATGAACCTGTCCCCCGGAGACCTGCCTGTATATTTGCCTGTATTGATGCTTAGCGCCCCTGTATCGCTCAGCACCGCGCCTTCGTTCCTTATAGCCTTTTCTACCAGCTTACCTATTGTAAGATTACGGTGAACGACCTTACCCAATCCTTCCAATTTCACAATGACACCCCCATATTTTTAAACTTACATTTCATAAGCTTATTTTAAGTATACATATATAACCTAATTGTAATAATATATATACTCCACAAAATCCATTATATATCAAAAGTTCTGCTTTGTGCTACACTTTTCACAAACTTTTTCACAATTATATAGCACATTTGCAAATGAATTATGTCGGATCAAAAGGTTTCCAAAGTCTCTTTCAGGGACTTCAGAAGCTTGTCATTGGATTTTCTGTCCTTTACCGCCAATCTGAAATGGAACTCCGAGAGCCCCTTAAAGCCCTCTGCCGTTCTTATAAGAAGCCCGCTGCGGATCATGGCTTCCTTCAGCTGCAACCCGGTCATTCCCCCGTTATTCAGCTTAAGCAGGTGGAAATTTGCCGTTGAAGGATACACCTTCAGACCATCGATACCGCAAAGCCCTTTGAAAAGGTATTCCCGCTCCGGCTTTATCCAGGCTCTTGACCTTTCAATGTAACTCCGGTCTTCAAATACGCTGCAGGCGGCGATAACCGCAGCGGTATTCAGGTTCCAGGGCTCCATAAGCTTCCTTACCTCCCGGGCCGTCGCTTCATCTGCCGTAACCCCGTAGCCCAGCCTTATTCCCGGCATTCCAAAAAATTTGGTGGCCGCCCTTATTACAGTCACATTTTTAAATTTCCCTATTTCGCTTACCATGCTGTTAGCCGGGTAATCATCAGTGAATTCTATAAAAGCCTCATCGATGACCAGCTTGCAGTTCATAGCCTGAAGAGCCTCCGCCAGGCGCATCATGGCTTCCTTTTTTACAAAGGTTCCGGTCGGGTTGTTGGGATTGCAGATGATTACCATAGAATGAGGCTTGATATTATCTAACAGCATTTCAACAGCTATTGCAGAATAATCCTCCTTGAAGGCAGGGATATCATAGTACTCCAGTCCGGCAAGCTCCGCTGCTCTTGCATACTCGGAAAAGGTCGGCCTGAGGCCCGCCGCCCGCTTCATTCCGCAAGAGGCTGCCAGCTTGTATATGAGCTCTACGGCGCCGTTCCCGGGTATTATATTCTCAATATCACCGACACCGATATAGCCGGATATTTTTTCTCTTACCTCCCGGTACAGTATATCAGGATACCTGGTGAAATCCTCAAGCCTTTCAGACAATAGCTGCCTGAAGCTTTCAGGTATGCCCAGGGGATTTATGTTGGAGCTGAAGTCAAGTATGTCTCCTTTATATGTATATACATCTCCTCCATGAAAATTCATATTGATCCCACCAGTCTGAAAAATATTGTTAAAATTCCCATTGCAAGCACAGAAGAAAAATACATAAGCCCTATGACCGACTTTATATCCTTTCCCTCAAGAGGCCTCAGCGGCTCTCCTATGACGGGCTTATCCACAGGTTTTCCAAAATAGTGGCTGGTGCCTCCCAGTTGCACTCCCAGGGCTCCGGCAGCCGCAGCTTCAGGAAATCCGCTGTTGGGGCTGCTGTGGTTTCTGCTGTCCCTCATAAGTGTTCTGAAGCTTCTGCGGTAATCCAGCCTCAACAGCGCCGAGGCAGCAACCATAAGGATGCCTGTCAGCCTGGCGGGTATATAATTGGCGGCATCGTCAAAACGGGCAGCCGCCCTGCCGAAGTGAAGGTACCTGTCATTCTTGTAGCCCACCATTGAATCCAGTGTGTTTACTGCCTTATATGCCATTGCAAGAGGCGCTCCGCCAAGGAACATGTAGAACAACGGAGCGATCACCCCGTCTGAAGTGTTCTCTGCAACCGTTTCCACCGCACCTCTGGTTATCCCGCTTTCATCCAGCCTGTCGGTGTCCCTTCCGACTATCATGGATAAAAGCTTCCTGCTCTCCTCAATGTCCCCCCTGAGAAGCGCCCGGTATATACGGGTCCCCTCCCGGTCCAGGCACCTGGCGGCTATACAGGTATACATCAGAATAATATTCAGCAGGTGATAAAGATATGGACTGACCCAGGCTGCAAGTCTCAAGGCAAAAAAGGACAGCAGATAGGACAGTCCCACAGTAGTAATGAGCAGCAGAACCCCTGCCGCCTTTTTGTATGTCTCTGAGCGTTCCGGTTTATTGGCTGTTTTTTCAAAAGTGCTTATATATGATCCCATAAGCCTAACGGGATGAGGCATGGCTTGAGGGTCTCCCAGCAGAAGATCCAGCAGGAAAGCCCCGTAAATGCTAAGCATCTGCTCCGGCCTCCAGTATCTCATAAAGCTTTTTCATATCGATATTGCTTCTGACTATATCCGCCAGCTTATCATACTGGCGCTCCTTGTAGTCCCAATAATCAGGGGCGCTATTGGGCAATGGAGCCAGGCCCTTTCTTTCCCTCACCAGGTTGAGAAAGCTCCTGGTAAATTCAGAGCTGTCAAATATTCCATGCATGTAGGTTCCGAATACCGTAAGCTCATTATTTACCCTGCCGTCATGACCCTCTTCCTTTTTCCCGCCTCTTTCATTAATGGCTACAAGGGATATACCGGAGCCTGCAGCGTGTGTTTCTCCCATATGTATCTCATAGCCTCTCACCGGAGTACCGAATATATTGTCCCTGCCGAAGGACAGGGTGGTAAACTTGTTTTTCCTGAAAACAGTAGTAGTATCCAGCAGTCCCAGGCCTTCTGAGTGCTCGTTTTCCGATTCTGCCCTCAACTCGTCCTTTATTTCTGCTCCAAGCATCTGGTAGCCCCCGCAGATTCCGAATACCACAGCACCCTTCTGGTGGCATTTGGATATCTGGCTTCCCATTCCCGACTCCACCAGCGCCTTCATATCATGGATGGTATTCTTGCTGCCGGGAATTATTATGACATCAGGCTTTCCAAGAGCTTCATCAATACCTACAAATCTCAGGGATACATCCTCATGGAGCCTGAGTGCATTGAAATCGGTGTGGTTGGACATATATGGAAGCCTTATTACCGCTACATCAAGCTCGCCGGTTTGTCCGTCCCCTGTGCTTAACCATTCGGAAACACTGTCCTCATCCTCAAGGT
>JAEXXN010000598.1 GCA_023405875.1 Bacillota bacterium
GCATTTTGCATTGGAATTCAAATATTGCAAAATATATATCTTTATTTTATAGGTTGCCTGATTCTTTCTTGAAATTTCTTTAGTGCAACCTATATTCTTTCTGAACACATTGGGTTGATAAATAGGGGGGAAGACAAAGTGCATATCAGATTCAAGGTAAACGGCACTGAATATTGTCTGGATACAGATCCGGGCAAAAGGCTGCTTGACGTTCTCCGGGAGGACCTGGGCCTTACCGGGACAAAGGAGGGCTGCGGTGAAGGAGAATGCGGAGCGTGTACGGTTATTGCCAATGGCCTCGCGGTAGATTCCTGTCTCTTTCTGGCAGGACAGCTGGAAGGAAAGGAAATAATCACGGTGGAAGGACTGGAGAAGGATGGGGAGCTGGACCGTCTGCAAAAGGCATTTATCAGCAATGGAGCGGTTCAGTGCGGATATTGTACACCTGGTATGCTCATGTCCTGTAAGGCGCTTCTGATGAAAAACCCTCATCCCTCAGAAGAGGAGATAAGAATTGCCATATCAGGGAACCTATGCAGGTGTACAGGCTATACAAAGATAGTGGCAGCAGTAAAAGAGGCGGCTCAGTAAAGCTGTTATGTTAATATATAGGTTGCATTAAAGAAGGTTCAGGGAAGAAGCAGGCAATCTATAAAATCAAGGTATATGCTTTTGCAATATTTGAATTTTGATGTAAGTTGTTTATTGCAAAACATACAACACTGGGAGGGATATGATGGAACAGTTTCGATTTGAGTCTCCTGACAGTATAAAGGGGCTTATATACTGCCTGAAAAACGCAGATTCAGATACTTACCTTTTAAGCGGCGGAACAGATCTTACAATAAAGCTTCGGAATCGCTGCATATATTCCGGAAAGCTGATCGATATGTCCGGTATAGATGAGTTGAGACACATAAAGCTCGAGGAGGGCTTTTTAAAGATAGGTGCAAATGTGACTTTCACAGAAATAGGCGACAGTGAAATAATTGAAAAACATGCCGCCTGTGTCGGCCAGGCAGCCAGGCTGGTTGGCTCGCAGCAGATAAGGAACATTGCAAGAATGGCAGGGAATATAGCAAACAGCTCTCCCAGAGGTGATTCTATTCCTGCTCTTTTTGCCTTGGGGGCAAAAATAAGGACTGTTGACGGAACAGGTGCAGAAACCCTTAGAAGCATGGATGAAATGGTAACGGGAATCGGTAAGAACAGCTTGAAGAAGGGTGAAGCGATCATAGAAATATTGATCCCCTGTTCGGAGAGCAAAGTAATAAGCGCCTTCGGAAAGTGCGGCAGGGAAAGCAGCAGGACCACGGTTGTGATTTCCAATATCAATGCTGCTGCTGCGGTAAGCTTTAACAGCGCAAAAGGAATTATAGAAGAGGCAAGCGTTGTGATCGGGTCTGCTGCTCCGGTTCCATACCATGCAGAGAAGGCTGAAGCGGCTTTGCGGGGCAGCAAACCGACTGAAGAGCTGGGAAAAAGGTTCGTAGCCGCACTATGTGAGCATGTAAGAGAATCCATCAATGGTGTAAAAAAGTATGAAAACAAGATAGATGAAATTTCCGGAATCGGTACGGACATATATGAAAGGCTGTTTTCTGGTGTAATGGCCGGAGGTGACATATAGTGGGCGATAATTTAAGGTATGTGGGAAATAATATTCCCATCCATGATGTAAGAGAAAAAGTAACAGGTAAAATGAGATATATAGGAGATATGGAGCTTCCGGGTATGCTCCATGCCAGGCTGTTGCTTGCCGGAATAGCCCACGGACGTATAAAGGCTATAGATGCATCAAAGGCAGAAGCTTTGCCGGGAGTGAAGGCGGTATTTACCTACAGGAATTCTCCCGGTAACCTGTACAATTCACATAAATGGATAAGCGGAATGGAAGCAGTCAAGGATGAACGACTGTTTACAGACAAGGTCCGGTATTACGGAGACCGGATCGCAGCCGTAGTAGCGGTGGATAAGCAAACAGCAGAGAAGGCTGTGAAGCTTATTGAGGTGGAGTATGAAGAGCTGCCTGTTGTCATAGATCCCGAGGAAGCTCTGAAGGAAGAGTCTCCTAAGATTCATGAGCAGGGGAATGTCATATTCAAAAACGAAATGGGCTGCGGGGATGTCGATGAGGCTGTGAAGGATGCTTACCTTATTGTAGAAGACAGGATAGAGACTCCCAAGGTACACCACGGGGCAATGGAGACCCATGGCTGTATAGCAGATACCGATCCCTGCGGAAATGTTACCGTATGGTCTCCGTGCCAGGTGATTTTTCAGGTACAGCTTATCGTTTCTGAAGCCTTGGGCATACCGGAAAGCAAGGTGCGTGTCATAAAAAGCACCCTGGGCGGCTCTTTTGGAGGCAAAGGACAGCCGATACTTGAGCCTGTATGCGCATTTCTTTCATATGCGATGGGAAAGCCTGTGAAGCTCTTGATGGACAGGACCGAAACAATAATAGGAACAAGAACAAGGCACAAAACCATCGGAAAGGTAAGGACGGCTGTTGACAGTGAAGGCAATATCCTTGCCAGGGATATAGACATTCTTGTTGACTCAGGTGCATACTATACAAACGGCAGTGCCGTTGCCATGGCTATGGGCAAGAAAGCCTTCAAGCTGTACAGGATAAAAAGCCAAAGGTACAGGACGACAAGTGTTTATACCAATACTCCCATAGGAGGAGCGGCCAGGGGCTACGGATCGCCGCAGATTCATACGATAACCGAGATAAACATAGATAATACTGCCAGAAAGCTTGGTATGGACCCTGTTGACTTAAGATTGAGGAACCTTGTCCATCCTTTTGACAAGGATCTTATCGGAGGGCCTGACCTGGGCAATGCAAGGATCATAGACTGTGTTGAAAAAGGGGCAGAGGCCTTCAACTGGAAGGAAAGGATCTCAAGGAAGAAAGGTGGAGGCAGATTCGTACGGGGAGTAGGAATGGCCTGTTGTGCCCATGGAAACGGGTACTACGGCGCATATCCCGACTTCATAACCATGTCCCTCAGAATATCCGGGGACGGCTTTGCAGTTCTTAAGGGTGCGCTTCATGACCTGGGCTGCGGTACAAATACTACTATGATGCAGATCGTCGCAGAGGCTCTTGATATGGATATTGAAAAGGTGCAGGTGGCTGAAACGGATACGCTCGTAAGTCCTTACGACTCAGCAGGGACCCAGGCAAGCAGGGTAACCTTCGTATGCGGCGGTGCGGCAATGAAGGTTGCCCAGAAGGTAAAAGAAAAGCTTGCAAGATACGGTGCAGATATTTTAAAATGCGGTATAGAAGATATCGTGATGGAAAAGGGCTTCCTATGGAATAAGCACAGTGAGGCGGAAAGGCTGTCCTATGGAGACCTGGCCTCTGCCATTCAGAGAAAATACAGCGACGAGGCAGGGGATACCATAACATACCAGTCTCCGGGTAATCCCTCCAGCTATGGTGCAAACTTCGTTGAGGTCGAGGTGGATACACTGACGGGGATGGTTAAGGTGCTGGATTTCCTGGCGGTTCATGATGTGGGCAAGGCAATAAATCCGGGCTTTATTGAAGGCCAGGTGCAGGGGGCTGTACAGATGGGCATAGGTATGGCTTTATCGGAGGATATTACCTTTGACAATAAGGGCAGGGTACAGAATGACCGTTTTGGAAGGTATATCGTCATAAATGCCCCTGATATGCCGGATGTGCAGGTACTTCTCATAGAGGAGGGGGAGGAGCTGGGACCATATGGCGCAAAAAGCGTCGGAGAGGTTGCAGCGGTTCCGACAGCACCTGCGATCATCAATGCCATAAACAACGCATTGGATATATATATTGATATTTTACCGGCAACTCCGGAGAGAATAATGGAAAAGCTAAAGGAGAAAAAACG
The DNA here is from genome assembly GCA_023405875.1 of Bacillota bacterium. GTDB lineage: Bacteria > Bacillota > Clostridia > Lutisporales > Lutisporaceae > BRH-c25. Next base: position 3,888 of record JAEXXN010000598.1, read on the forward strand.
GGATTCAGTATAGATTGCATTAAATTGTGGAAGGGGAAAAGATATGGAAACTGTATATTTAAATGGGAGAGACCTGACCATAGAGCAGGTTGCCAGGGTTGCCAGAGATAGAGTAAAGATTGAAATAACTCCTGAAGCAATGAATACTTTGAAGGCTTCAAGGCAGCTGGTTTTTGACCTGGTTGACAGTAATGTTCCTGTTTACGGGTTTAATACAGGTGTGGGCTGGAATAAGGACAAAAGAGTATTCAAGGAATTTTTTCAGGAATATAACAGGAATCTGATATATTCACACTGCCTTGGAGTTGATCCCCCTGCTTCAGAAGATGAAGTAAGGGCAATCATGCTTGCAAGGCTCAATACGCTGCTTATAGGAGCAACCGGTATACAGCCCGAGATAGCAGTAATGTACATGGATATGCTCAACGCAGAGGTACATCCTGTTATTCCCGAAAGGGGCTCTGTAGGTGAAGCTGATATAGCCTGTCTGTCTCATATAGGACTTGCAATGTTGGGAGAAGGAGAAGTATACTATAAAGGTAAGCGCATTTCTGCAGCTGAAGCGCTGGAAAAGGCCGGGCTGTCACCGGTAGTGCTGGGGCCGAAGGACGGACTTGCAATAGTCAGCTCCAATGCCCTTGCAGCAGGAGAGGGAGCTCTTGTACTGAAGGATATAAAAGACCTGCTGGATATTTCGGATATTATTTATGCATTATCTCTTGAGGGACTGAACGGAAATGTTTCTCCTCTGGATATAAGGACTCATAATATCAGGCCATATCCCGGACAGGCTTATAGTGCAGGGAAGATTACCGGATACCTTGAGGGCAGCTATATCTGGGAACCAGACTGGAAGAAGCCGGTTCAGGATCCTCTAAGCTTCAGGGGCTCAGCTCATGTTCACGGTGCAGTAAGGGATTCTCTTTCCTATGTGGAAGGGCTGCTGACAATACAGTTGAATTCCTCTGATGATAATCCCTGTATTATTATGGAGGACAAGAATATAATATCCTGTTCGAATTTTGAGGTGACAAACTGGTCCCTGGGCTTTGAGATGCTCGGCATGGCGTTGAGCCAGCTTTCAAAGGTTGCCTGCCACAGGATAATCAAGCTTGGCAATCCCGCGTTTACAAAGTTATCCAGGTTTCTGTCGCCCGCAGACAATGTACTTGCATTTGCAACGATCCAAAAGACTTTTACCTCTTTGGATACAGAAATCAGGCATCTTTCAAACCCTGCTGTTTCCGATTTCTTTGCATTGGCCGGGGACATGGAGGATCATGCGAATAATGCTCCTTACATTGTACAAAAGACCCGGAAAATTGTTGACAACCTGTATTACATACTGGGCATAGAAGCGATGCATGCCGCTCAGGCTGTTGACCTGAGAAGCGATATTCATATGGGCAGGGGTACCAGGGCAGCATATAATACAATAAGAGAGGCCGTTCCGTTTTATGACAGGGACAGGAATCTCTCTGTAGATATAAGCAAGGCATATGATGTATTGAGATCGGGTAAGCTTTTATATAGTGTAACGGAAGCGATGAAGGAAGAACTGTAAGAGAGCTTACATCAATAATTGGTATACCGGGGACTTGCAGGAGCTGTGAAAGCCGCAGCTATCAGGATTGTATGTTTGGAAGGTAATAGATGGAAAGCTTGCATAGTCTGATAAACCTTGAAAAAGGGAAAAAAGAACTGATATGTATAATAGGGGCAGGGGGTAAAACCTCTGTCCTATTCCAGCTTGCCCGGGAGCTTTCAGCAATAGGTATGAGGGTGCTTGTGACAACCACTACGGCTATTTATTACCCCGAAGCAGGCCAGTATGATGAAATACTGGTTTCCACGGAAGAGTCCCCTGAGCTTTTTGAAGGCAGAAGCAATTGCGGAATCACAGTCCTGGGAAGCTCTGTTTCTGCTGAGAGAAAGCTGCTGGGAGTCAGTCCGGATTTTTTGGACGCCGTGTTTCTGAAGGGTATTTTTGACTATATAATTGTTGAAGGAGACGGATCAAAGGGCAGGCCGATAAAAGCACCGGCAGAGCATGAACCTGTCATACCGTCCGGTACCAGCAAGCTTTTGGGTATTGTGGGAATGGACTGTGTCGGTAAGAGAGTAAGTAAGGAATATGTGCACAGACCGGAGCTTTTTTGTAAGGTAACTGAATGCAGGGAGCAGGATATTATAAATACAGCTATGGTATGCAGGCTTGTAACCGGTGAGAAGGGACTGTTCAAAAATGCACCTGCTGCTTGTGAGAAGTATCTTGTACTGAACAAGGCGGAGGAAGGAGAGCGGAAGGCTGCCGCTCTTGATATAGCCAACAGGCTGTCAGGGAAAGGGAGCCTGCTTTCGGGAATCATAATTACCAGCTTTAAAGCTTCAAGCTTTCAGAGGGTGGGAGCAGGAATAAGCGGGATAATACTGGCCGCCGGACTATCCAGAAGGATGGGTACTGATAAGCTGCTGCTGGAGATTGGAGGAATCCCGGTTATTGAAAGGACTATAAGGGCTGCCGTACAATCAGGGCTGAGCGAGCTGCTGCTTGTATGCAGCAGTGATACGGTAGCCGCAATAGGTAACAAATACCGGTTAAGGGTGATTGAAAATAATGCTCCCCAGGAGGGACAAAGCAGATCGGTCAGGCTTGGTGTGGAAAATGCATTCCGGCATTCGGCTGGCTTTATGTTTCTCGTAGGAGACCAGCCTTATACAAGTACAGAGGTGATTGACAGGCTTATAGAGGAATTTAAGTCGGGAGATTACAATGCGGCGGTTCCTGTTTATAATGGAAAAAGAGGGAATCCGGTGATATTTTCACATTCACTCAGGAAAAAGCTGATGGGACTCAGCGGAGATTCAGGAGGGCGAATACTGCTTGAAGGCTTGGAAGAAAGCATTGCGACCGTAAAGTTTGAAGATGAGCTTTCAGGATTTGATATAGACACACGGGAGGAATATGAAATGCTGCTGAAGCTGGAGGATAAAAATGGATGATATAATTATTGTCAGAGGAGCAGGAGATTTGGCGACAGGAATAGCACACAGGCTTCATAGATGCGGCTTCCGGCTTATTCTTACCGAGCTTGAAAGCCCCCTGGTGGTGAGACGGCTTGCTGCCTTTGCAAATGCAATTCCGGAAGGAAGCATGGAAATAGAAGGAGTATGTTCCGAAAAAGCTGAAGGTATTTCTGATATCCACAGGCTTTGGAAGGCCGGCAGCATACCTGTATTGTGTGATGAAAGCTGCAGCATACTGGAGCATATAAAACCTCTGGCTGTTGTAGATGCAATACTTGCCAAAAGGAATACCGGTACTCACAGGGGGATGGCGGCCATAACAATAGGCGTCGGCCCCGGGTTCAAGGCAGGAGACGATGTTGATGCGGTAGTAGAGACAAAAAGAGGGCACTATTTGGGCAGGGCAATATATGATGGTACTGCAGAGCGTAATACAGGGGTTCCCGGAACTATAATGGGGTACTCGTCCGAGCGACTGCTACAGGCACCTTCCGACGGAATAATAAGCAACGTGCTTGAAATCGGAAGCATGGTAAAGCAGGGAGATGTAGTTGCCTTTGTAGCAGATGAGCCGGTGAAGTCGATGATCGACGGAGTTGTAAGAGGGCTTATTGCAAACGGTACCAGGGTCTATAAGGGTTTGAAGATCGGGGATATCGACCCCAGGGGTATAAAGGAGTACTGCTTTACAATATCCGACAAATCAAGAGCAATAGCCGGAGGCGTTCTGGAGGCAATACTTTACTTCAGAAAACAAAAAGCAGGAAGATGAAATCTCGATTGATTTTATCTCCTGCTTGAATTATTATATATTTTATGAAAAACACTTAATGGAGTTGCAGCAGAAGAGATACACTATCGGCAGCAATATCAATTACCTAAAGGAGAAAAGTATGGATCAGTCGAAACAGTTGGGAGAAGAAAAAATATCAAAGCTTCTGTTGAAGTTTTCAATACCGGCTATAGTGGGGATGCTGGTAAATGCTTTGTATAATGTAGTAGACCGTATATTTATAGGAAACAGTGATGTAGGGACCATGGGAATAGCCGGCATTACTATCGGTATGCCTATAATGCTTGTTATCATGGCCTTCGCAATGCTTATAGGCATAGGCGCCAATTCTTTGATATCCATCAGGCTGGGAGAGCAGAAAAAACAGGAAGCGGAGCTTATATTGGGAAATGCCTTTACCCTCCTCATCGGAGTGTCGTTAGTGATATCTGCTGCCGGATTGATTTTCATTGAGCCTCTTCTGAGGATATTCGGTGCCAGCAGCGAAGTGCTGCCTTATGCAAAGGAATACCTGGGAATAATACTTCTGGGGACGGTTGCGCAGACCCTGGGCTTAGGCATGAATAATTTCATCAGGGCTGAGGGGAATCCCCAAATTGCCATGGCTACCATGCTCATAGGCGCAATAATGAATACAATTCTTGCTCCGATATTTATTTTTGTATTCGGCTGGGGTATCAAAGGTGCTGCAATAGCAACAGTATTATCGCAGACTGTGTCGGCGGCGTGGGTACTGTATCATTTTCTCGGCGGAGGGAGTACCTTGAAGATCCATAGCAGCAACCTCAGGCTGCAAGGGGAAATCGCAGGAAAAATTATTGCCCTGGGTATGGCTCCCTTTCTTATGCAGCTGGCTGCAAGCGTACTGAATGCAATCATGAACAAAAGCCTCACTATATACGGCGGAGATGTAGCAGTATCAGGTATGGGTGTTGTAACAAGCATCACAATGCTGATACTCATGCCGATATTCGGAATCAACCAGGGTGTCCAGCCTATTATAGGCTATAATTATGGTGCAAAGAAATTCGACAGAGTCAAGGATGCCCTCAAACTGGCCGTTATAGCAGCGACAGCTGTTGCCTGTATTGGATTTGCGATAACGAAATTATTCCCCGTACAGCTGATATCGGTATTTAACAGCAAGGATACAGAATTACTGGAATTTGGAACCAGAGCTATTTCAATTTTCCTGATATTTCTTCCTATTATCGGATTTCAGATCGTATCCGCCAATTACTTCCAGGCAGTAGGCAAGCCCAAGCATGCAGCCTTTCTGAGTCTTTCAAGGCAAGTGCTTATACTGATACCTGCGCTGCTTATACTGCCCAGATTCTTTGGCCTGGACGGTCTTTTGATGGCCGGACCTGCAGCAGACCTTACATCATCAATAGTGACGGGAATATTTCTGCTTAGAGAGCTGAAGCACCTGGATGCCAGGCATGAAGCGACACAAGTCGGGCTATAGGGAGGATAAATCAACCCATTGTGCCGGCTGATAAAAGAGTGTTTGTGGAGAGGCTTAGAGTTTGTTAGTGAAGTATAGGAAAAGCTGCGTCTCTGTTCGAGCCGGTAAGCTGCTGAATCAGAAAGCCTCACAGTGACTGGAGTCATAATAGTAATGACAAAACCAAATGCGAGTTTGACGCAGCCCTATACAAGCTTACAAACTCTTAGCCTCGGAACTTTATACTCGTTATCAGCCGGCTCAACGGGTTGATTGACAATATCCTAAGCCCGTTCTTCGATATCCCCCGTACTGCGGATTGCCTCAGCCAGTCTCCGGTCGACCTTTATATCAAGCTCCTGCTCCAAACGGTTTTTGAAGCTGTAATAAAGCTTGACCGCCTTGCTTTTCCTACCCTGGGACATATACAGCTTGAGCAGCTCCAGGCATATATTTTCATTATACGGTTCTTCTGCTGCCGCACGCCTCAGGACCACTTCCGCATGGCTCAATTCTCCGCGTTTTGCGTAGATTGAGCTTAGTTTTTGGCAGGCATCGATAAATATGGCTTTATACCTTTCCTGTTCATGGATTATCATATCGCCAAAATCACTGCCCTCCAGCAGCTCCCCTTTATAAATAACGATCATTCTTTCAAGTATCTCTGCCTGCTTTTGCTCTGTCGGAGAGGTCTGTCCGGTAACCATGGATAACTCTCCATATAGTCGCAGGAATTCGTGTATGTCGAGCTCCAGGGCATCATTTCTTCTTATCTGCAGTCCTTCCAGGGTTTCATATATGAAGGCGTTGTTTCCGTTGACCTCAGCATTGTATTTGGAAAGGACCTTTCTGAGATAATACAGCGCCGTCCGCTGTGAAGCGGTTGCGGATTTGCTGTCCGAGCCGGGCCAGAGTATATCTGCCAGGGACTCCTTGGATATTGTGTTTCCGCTGTTAAGCAGAAGGTATTCCAGAAAGCCCTTGACTTTTTTTGTTTTCCATTCAGTATCGGGAATGTTTATACCATTTACCGAAATCTCCGACTTTCCAAAAAGGGAGGCTTTTACCAGATAAAGCTGCTTGGCCTTATCTGTCCTGTAGCTGGAAATAAAATCGCCTACAAAAGCTGTTATACGGCTTTCTTCAATGACTTTTACCTTTTCACTCAAATACTTTACAGCGTTGCTGTCGTAAAATTTACTCAGCAGTTCCATCCCATAGAGGGGGTAATAGCCGCAGCATATACCCCGGAGCACCATTTCGACGAGAGTAGGGAGATGGATATCCCAGAACATGAAATACCTGTTGGCGGCCCCAAGCTCCATGGCCTGCTTAAGGTAGAACTGCCCCTGTTCTGTATTGCCGCAGGAATAATACAGTTTGGCTATGTGGAAGCAGGAGCCGCAGAGCACCTGGTATGCTTTTTTTGCCTTTGCCGACTTTATTGCTGAGAGCAGGCTGCGTTCTGCAAGCCGAAAATCGCCTGACTCCCTCGCAATGGCTCCGATTATGGATTGTGAGACTTCACAGACCATAAGTCCGGGAACTGCTTTGCGGATCAAGGTGAAATCCTTGAGGGCCTCCTCAAGGTCCGGAACAGGACCGTTGCAGCCTATGGACCAGAAGCGCCTGAGCAGCCTGCATGCCGCTGCCATTGCTTTATTGCCCATCTGAAGGAAATAGAAAACAGCATAATCCAGCATCTCAAGGGAAGCCTCTGTTTCCAGGGAAAGATACCGGTCAAAGGCAGCCAGGCGCCTCCCGTGGGCGGACAGATATTCGAAACCGTATTTCTCGCCTATGGCAAGGACTTCATTTGTGTACGAAGCTAAACGGTCTCTTTCATTTTTCAGGGACAGGACGACAGAAAGAAAAAGCAGTATAAAGCCCCTGGAGGGTTCAATATTTTTGAATTTATTCAAGTCCAGGGCCATTTCCATACAGCGCTCCCCGGAATCAAGCCTGCCCAGGCAGAAATAGTTAATGCAGGAAAGGATCAGATACAGCCATTGGCTGTCCTCGGGAAGCTGGGCATAGAGGATGCTTTCGCCTTGCGCTTCTGCCGGCGCAAACTGTTCTTCTGCCATGAGCCGTACCATGTCAAGTATCGACAAGGTACTTCCGAGAGATACCGGAATATTTTGCCGCTGCTTGGGAAGGTCTTCTGTAATTTCCAGCAACCCGCTCATATCATTGCTGCACATCAAAATATATATAAGAACGCTTGCTACGTCATAATAGGCCTGGAGGTTGTTATCCAGAAGCGACTGGCGCAGTAGCTTTTTCAGGTTGCCCACTATTTCCAGTTGCTTGCTGTTGGGTATAAGCTGCGCTTTAAACAGCAGGAGGACCATATTGTTATTGATCACATCCTCCGGCAGCAGGTCCAGCCACAGCTTCAATTGTCCGGTCTCCCCGATCATGAATTTGTTAAAGCCTGCTTTTATTACAATATCCATGGCTGAAGGAGAATTGCCGCATTTTGCCAGATGCTCCGCAGCGCGGCCGTAGGTTCCTTGCCGCATATAATATTCGGCGGCTCTCAGGTGGATACCGGCAAGCTCTTTTTCGGTATAAAGCTCCCTCAGGATATATAACATGAATTCCCGGAACAAGGAATGGAAGCGGTATACCACCGGGTCCCCGGGAATCCTCTGGATGAACATTCCGAAGCCCATGCACCGGTTCATCAGAGCTTTTACATCACCGATTTCAAGTATTTCCGATGCCTCAGCCTCGGAGAAGTCCTCAAGCAGCGCAAGTCTGGAGAGAGTATTACGGGTATCCTCCTCAACGGATTTGAGTACCTCCATGGACATATACCGGAAGAGCGCGTCTTCGTGGCCGGGCTTGCCGGATTCAATCGATGGAGCATCAGCACTTCTATTTTTGAAAGCATGGAATAAAATGATGACACCTGCTATCCAGCCTTCAGTGCTTTTTTCAATGATATGCGCCAGCTTCCTATCGGAGGTAGCCTGGCCCATGTTGAGCATTAAAGCTGCTATCTCGGATTTGTTGAAGGTCAGGTCATTTGCGCTTATTTCCAAAATGTTCTTTTCGAGCTTTTGTTTTTCAGTAAAAACACTAAGGCTTGACCTGTTCAGAATAAAAATGGTGCAGGAGGGAGGAAGATTATCCAGCATATATCTCGTCATGTCGCATATATCCTGGGTCTGAGCTACGTTTTGAAAATCATCCAATACGATATATGTACGGGTATGGGCAGTCCGGCCGTGATGGGCCCACAGCTCCTGGCACAGCATGGAGATGGTGTGATAAGACTGCAGTTGTACATCCTCATGCTCCTTAAGCGACTTTCTGGATTCTGAAAATTCGGGGGCTTCAGACGGAAATACCGCTTCAGAGAGGTGGTTGATGAATACCGACAGATTCTTATCTTCAGGGTCCAGCCGATACCAGCATACTCTGTAAGGACTGGCCGACTGACAATTGAAATATGAGACTGCAAGGGTCGTTTTCCCGTATCCGGCAGGAGCGCATACGGTAACCGCCCTGCAGGAATCCATATTTTTGTGGAGCCCTTTGAGGCGGTCGGTCAGCAGAAAGCTGACCGTCAGCTCCGGCATAATCAGTTTGCTCTTCAAAACTGGAATGCTGCTCATACCATCGACCTCCCATGCCTTTTTTTAAAACATTTTACTTTATTTTACCATAAAGAAAATGAAATATAAAACGGTTTGTATGTTGATTTTTAATGGCTCCCGGTATATATCAGCATTGATTTCCATTTTATATTTTTTTTATGGCCGTATTGTAAAATTGAAAGGGAAAATAAAATGGGGTTCTTTATAGTCCCAAAATACAAATAACCTCAAATACAAAGATATGATCAGAGAGGTGGAATGCTATGAAACATAAAATTTGCGCGCTCATCTGCGCCTGCCTGCTTGTTTTTCTTCCTTCCGGCTGCAGCGGCGGGGAATCTCTTGACCCCAAAAGGCCCGTCACTTTAACCATGTGGCACAATTACGGAGGGCAGATGAAAAATCTCATGGATGAGATGATAGATGACTTCAACCGTACCGTGGGAGCGGAGAAAGGCATTATAATAAGTGTGACCTCCATTTCCGGCTCAAGTACACTGCATGATAAGCTCATAGCTGCTGCTCATGGCGACCCGGGGGCCCCTGCGCTTCCGGATCTTTCCGTTGCTTACCCCAAGACGGCGCTGATATTGGCTGAGAAGGGACTGCTGGTGGATTTATCCGACCGGTTCACCCAGGAGGAGCTGTCGGCTTATGTACCGCGTTTTCTGGAAGAAGGCAGGCTGCAAGACGGGCTGTTTCTGTTTCCTATAGCCAAATCCACCGAGGTTCTGTTTGTAAACAAGACCGCCTTTGACCGCTTTGCAGCGGATACCGGCGCAACCTACGGCGATCTTTCCACCTTTGAGGGCATCGTGAGGACGGCGGACAGATACTATGAATGGACGGAGGGTAAAGCATTTTATATGCCCGACTCGGTATTCAACACAGCACTTATAGGCATGGCTCAGCTTGGGGAGGATTTTCTGCAAAACGATGGGTTGAATCTAACCTCTGAACGGTATAAAAGAATATGGGAGAGCTATTTTCCTCAAGCCGTAAAAGGAAGTGCTGCCATATTCGACGGGTACAGCACCGACTTGTTCAAGACCGGCGACATTATATGCTCTACCGGCTCCACTGCCGGAGTGCTGTTTTATCCGCCTGAAGTAACCTACGCCGACAATACCAAGGAAGCTGCGGAATATGCCATTCTACCCTATCCCGTATTTGAAGGGGGCAAAAAGATCGCCATACAGCGCGGCGGAGGTATGTGCGTCATCAAGTCCACAGGACAGAAAGAAGTGGCAGCAGAAGTGTTCCTCAAATGGTTCACAGCTCCCGAACAGAATTTGCATTTCACAGCATCAACCGGCTATCTGCCGGTGACGGAAAAAGCCTTTGGCGACGCCATGAACCGGCAGATGGAGAATATAGCAGATATGAACATTAGAAACATGCTCAAAACCATCATGGCCATGCAGGAGGAATATGACTTTTTCATTCCGCCCCTTATGGGAAATTACGATGAGCTGCAAAAGGGATACGAAGCAAGGCTTAAAAAAGCCGCCAAAGATGCCGGAGAGGAATATGACGCTATTGTCAAAACAACGGAGGTCAGTGCGGCACTTGAAGCGGTATCAAGAAATGTATATGAGGATTTTATCAGGTAAAGGACAGGTGAGATTGTGAGCAGTATTATTGAAACAGCAGGCAAAATCCGGTACAATATCCGGCAGGCCGGCGCATCGGGCATATCCATGCGCCTCAGACTGCTTGGATTTTTGGCTGTGCTTGTTCTGGCCCTTCTGATATTTGTTTTTGTCATTCTGTTTTTTACGGGAGCCTTTACCGCAGATATAAGAGAAACAGAGGCCTTCTATGCAAATGAGCTTAAAGGCCTTGCAGCAGAGGTGGAAAAGGAATACGGCCGTATTTCCGCTTCCGCTGTCGGACTGTCGGACTCTTTATCCTCGAGCATGGAGCGGTTTCTTTCGGAGAAGGGGATGAACACTGCCGAATTACCTGAATACCCCGGGGTTCTGGAGGAGCTCCTGGATAGAGAGTTTGACCGCTTGTTGTTTTCTTTGGAAAAGACCGGAGCAAGCGGTGTTTTTATTGTTTTGGACGCTACCGTCAACCCGCTGGCTGATAATGCGGAACTCTCCCGTGCCGGGCTTTATTTGAAAAACATGGAGCCCAATATCGTCAGCGCAGCCTCGCCGACAATCACGATCTTAAGAGGCTTTCCCGATATTGCAAGGAGCCGGGGCTACCCTCTCCATGCCCAGTGGGATATGGAGTTTGCCATAAACCTTCCCCCCTATTTTTTTCTGCCCTGTGAAAAAGCCGAAGGAACCTCGCAGCCTATTTCACGGCTGTATTACTGGAGTGAGGCCATGACCATACCAAAAACCAGCGAGGAGGCCATGATCTGTGTTGTTCCGCTCATTGATTCAAGCGGCAATGTGTTTGGTGTATGCGGCTATGAAGTGAGTGCCATGCTTTTTAAGCTCAAATTCATGCCAGACAACTCTATCTACCGGCGCATATTCTGCATGCTTGCCGTTATGGAGGCTTCAGCCCTGAAAACAGAATCTGCGCTCTTTTCGGGCAGCTATCATGCTTTTGGTATGACAGGGGGTAAAAAGCCTCTTATTGCCAAAGACCGGAGCAATCGGCTTTTTTACTATGAGCAGCAGGACGGAGCAAATATGGTGGGCTTGCATAAAAGCATACGGCTGTATCCCGAGGATTCTGTTTTTGCGGATGACCGCTTCGCCATAAGCCTTTTAATGCCCCGGGAGGACCTGGAACGGCTTCTGTCCCCCGTAAAAATCCGACTGTTCCTGCTGTGCTCATTATTTTTACTGGCCGGTATCGGTGCTTCGGTTTTTATCAGCAACAAGTATATAGGTCCCATTACAGCGGGGCTTACCGCTATAGGCTCCCAGGATATTGACAGTATATCCAGAACCAATATAAAGGAAATAGATGAAATTATAGAACAGATAAGAAGCCTTCGCAGGGATAAAGCTCCGCTGCCTGAGGATATATTCACTGATTTTGTTAAACGGGTGAAAACCCTGACCCCCACCGAAAAGATGATATTCCGGTACTACCTTGAAGGGAAATCCACAGGTGAAACACTTGAGCTTATGTATATCAGCGCCAATACTCTGAAAACGCACAACAACCATATATACGCAAAGCTGAACATATCCTCCCGGAACGAGCTTTCTCTTTATATCAGGCTTATGGAGAAAAGCGGAAGGATCTCTGAGCTGAAATAGTAGAAGGATGCGACACAAGCAAAAGAGTTTGTGAAGGACTCCGGCTGAGGAGAAGCGATGTCCTCGTCACCTTTCAAAGCCAGCAAAATCACTGGCGCGGGTCCCATCTCTGCGGGCCCGTCTGGTTATTTTGCCTGGGGGTCTGTCCGTTCCGGGGTCAGTGAAAGGTTCGTCGGAATGGCTTCCCCCCATCCGGTGTTCGTTTTCCCATCGGACATGAGGACTGGTTTGTCTCATTCCTATAGGTGGATTTAGAGACTACACGCTAAGAATAGCAGGCTTTGGAATGTAGGTGAAATGTTA
>JAEXXN010000442.1 GCA_023405875.1 Bacillota bacterium
CTTACCCTTATGCAGCACTATTATCCTGATGGCTTGCTGTATGGTAGAAAGCCTGTGGGCAATAACGAGAGTCGTCCTGTTCCTTATGAGTTTTTTGATTGCATCCTGTATCAATATTTCTGTTTCGGTATCAATATTGGAGGTTGCCTCATCAAGCACCAGTATCGACGGGTCAAAGGCAAGGGCTCTGGCAAAGGCGAGCAGCTGCCGCTGCCCTGAGGAAAAGGTCGCCCCTCTTTCAGCTACTTCCTCATTGTAGCCCTTCGGCAGCTTTTCAATAAATTTGTCTGCGTTCACAAAGCGTGATACCTGCATTATCGTCTCATCAGTTATGCTGCTTTCGTTCAACCGGATATTTGACTTTATATCTCCTGAGAACAGGAATACATCCTGGAGCACTGTTCCGATCTGCGCCCTCAATTCATACTTGTCCAGCTCTCTGATATTCTTCCCGTCAATCAGTATCTCACCCCTCTGTATGTCATACAATCTGTCGAGCAGGCTTATTATAGAAGTCTTTCCTGCTCCGGTTGCTCCCACAAAGGCGGCTGTTTCTCCTGCATTTATCTTGAAGCTTATATCTCTGAGTACCCAGTTCTCTCCTTCATAGGCAAACCACACATTCTTGAATTCGATGTCGCCCTTCAGTTTTCCCAGTGTAACCGGTGAGCTTGGATTTTCAACAGTCTCCTTTTCGTCCAGCAGAAGGAATATTCTTTCTGAGGAAGCCATGGCTGACTGGAGGATATTGAATTTTTCCGTAAGGTCGTTTATAGGCTGAAAGAACTGCTCGATATAGCTTATGAAGGCAAACAGAACGCCGAAGGGAAGCTCCCCTGCCAGCATCCTTGCGCCTCCATACCAGATAAGCAGGGATAATGCCAGAGAGTATATAAGATCCATAGAGGGCCTGAATACCGCAAATACAAAAAGCTCACGCATGCCCGCTTCCCGGTGCTCCTTGTTGATAGCTTCAAACTCCTTGTATTTATATGCTTCTCTGTTAAAGATCTGTATAATACGCATACCGGAGATATTTTCGCTTAAGGTGGAATTGATCCTGGCAAGCTTGACCCTTGTCTGGCGGTATGCATCCCTGGCTTTAAGCCTGAATACCGCAGCAGAGATGATTATAAGCGGTATTATGGTAAAGCTCACCAAAGCCATGGGGGTATTTATCTGGAGCATTATAATCACTATTCCGCAGAGCATGAGTATATCCTTGAACAGATTTACCAGTACGGCTGTAAACATTTCATTCAGGTTCTCCATATCATTGGTTACCCTGGTTACAAGCCTGCCTACCGGATTTCTGTCAAAGAAGGACAGGGAAAGCTTATGAATATGGGTAAACAGCTCCTGCCGCATATTGTATATTATCTTCTGTCCCGTATAGTTCAGTATATAAACCTGTACATAGTTAAGGAGAAAGCTCCCCAGAATGGTGAGCAGGAATATCAGGGAGATCTTTTTTATTCCTGCCTTGTCCTGTTCGCGGAAGGCTTTGTACTCTTCCCCGGTCAAGAGCTGGCCATAATAGGTATCGGACCGGGAGGAGATTGCATATCTCTCCCCTTCCGTTTTTACCTTCAAGCTGGACACAGCTTCTATATCAAAAGCTCCGGCGACAATGTAGTAATTGCCTTCAACCTTTACTATCTGAGCTTTCTCATTTCCCCTTTGCTCCTCAGGCAGCAGGCTTTCCCGTACATAGTAGCTGTTCTTGTAGCGGACGCTTGTATAATCCGGCCTCTCGTCAAAAACATTCATGACTGAAGCATGGGCGGATATATGGTCATCGATGGCTATTTTTATAAGATAGGGCCTGGCAAGGTCTGCAGCAGTTATGAGGGTAAGCAGGAAAATACACAGGAGGAGCATACCCAGATAAGGCTTTGTATATTTAAGAAGCCGCTTCATAAGCTTCAGATCAAAGGCCTTTCCCAGAGCTTCCTCTTCCTTGAAATTTTTACTCATTATGCACCTCTAAATTTGTATATTTCGCGAAAAACATTTTATATTGTACAATTCAGGTTTCGCGCAAATATTTCCTTGATTTCGCGCTATACCCTGATAAATAGCTTGGGCGCGTTCAATATATTTGTTCGATTTTTTCTTCAAGCAGCTGTTTTTCATAAATGCCGTGATAAATTCCCTTCAGCTTCAACAGCTCTTCATGGGTACCTTGTTCGGCAATCTTTCCCTCATCAAGTACTATGATTTCATCGGCATCCTTTATGGTGGATATCCTGTGAGCAATTATAATTGCCGTTTTGTTTCTCATTATGTGTTTAAGGCCTGCAAGCACCTGCTCTTCGGTCTTTGTATCTACAGCAGACAGTGAATCGTCCAGGATTATTATTTTGGGTTCCTTTGCAATAGCCCTGGCTATGGAGACTCTCTGCTTCTGCCCTCCTGACAGGGTCACGCCCCTTTCGCCCAATATGGTATCGAATTTATCGGGGAATTCCATGATATTGTCATAAACCTGTGCTAATTTTGCTGCGTCCGTCACTCTGTCCATATCCATGCCGGTATCTGAAAATGCTATATTATCTCTGATTGATGCAGAAAAAAGGAAAATATCCTGGGGTACATAGCCTATATTCTTACGAAGCTCCATCAGAGGAATCGAATTTATATCGATACCGCCTACAAGCAGCTCTCCCGGCTTGGTATTATAAAGCCTCATAATCAGATTTACCAGGGTAGTCTTGCCGCTGCCGGTCTTTCCGATGATTGCAAGCGTCTTTCCCTCCTCTATAGACAGGTTGATGTCCGACAGGGCGGGAGCCTCGGCACCAGGATAAGTGAAGCTGAGCTTCCTGAACTGTATGGAAGGCCTGTAGTCATGCAGGTCCAGGACCTCTTCCCCGTCGAAAATATCAGGGGAGGTATCCAGTATCTTATTTATCCTCTTCATGGAAGCAATACCGCGCTGGAGTACGTTGATAACCCAGCCGACAGCCATCATAGGCCAGGTAAGAAGCCCGAGATAAGAAACAAAGGCTACAAACTGACCAAGTGAAAGCTCATCATCTATAACAAGCATACCTCCGAAATACAGGGCAAAAAGGAAGCTGAGGGAACCGATGAAGGCGACCATCGGGAACATGAGTCCCCATACCTTTATAAGCTCCATATTCCTTTTTACATAGCCGTCGTTTACGGTAGAGAACCTTTCAATTTCACTTTTTTCCTGTACGAAGGATTTAATGACGCGTATTCCAGATATGCTCTCCTGTACCATATCTGTAAGAGCTGAAAAGGCTTTCTGGACATTGGCGAATCTGCTTTGAACCACCTTTCCGAAGAAAATCAT
This sequence comes from Bacillota bacterium, assembly GCA_023405875.1. GTDB lineage: Bacteria > Bacillota > Clostridia > Lutisporales > Lutisporaceae > BRH-c25. Next base: position 3,323 of record JAEXXN010000442.1, read on the forward strand.
AATGGCCGCTATTACCGGGAGCGGCAGCAAGGCTGCTGCTGTCAGGCGGATATCGATGGTTGCGACCATAATGATGATTGTTGCAGAGGTAAGAAAGACTGCATCGGTTATCATCACTATACCGAGGCCGAAAGCCATCCTGACCGCATTTATATCGTTGGTGGCATGGGCCATCAGGTCTCCGGTCTTGTGATTGTTGAAAAAATTGGGGGACATAAGCTCAAGATGCGAGAAAAGCCTGTTTCTGAGCCAATATTCAAGAGACCTGGAAGAGCCCAAGACAAGCATCCTCCAGATGAATCTGCAGCCGGCCACAAGTATAGCCAGTAAGATAATGATACCGATATATTTATAGATATCGAGCATTGAGAGCGTTCCGGCTCCAAGGGCGTCGGTAATGGCTCCGAGAAGCTTTGGGGTTACAAGCTGCAGGGCATCTACAAGTAAGAGAGCACCAACACCCCAGAAATATTGCCATTTATGCTGTATTAAAAATTCCTTCAAGTAAATAAATGTATTCATTCAGACCTCCCCAAAATCTCATCTGTTTCATTGAAGCCTCACCATACCCTGGGTGCATTCAACATAGCTCAGAAGCACATACTAAAATTCTATAACTAAAAAATGGGAATTGCAAGTAAATGATAACCACAGGCACGGATTTCATAAAATAAACTACCGGCAAATTATTAAGCCTGGTCTGCTGATCCTCATAAAAGGGGCTGTGTCTCCAGATTATCATTCTGGAGACACAGCCCCTTATCAACGGAACTGCATTAAGCTATACTACTGATGGTTCCCATACCTCTTCGCCCCTGGCGAATCTGTCCTTGTCAAGGGAGGCTATGTTCAGTGTCGTAGGCTGGCCCAATATGGTCTCGGCCATTACAATACCTGTTGCAGGCCCGAACATGAAGCCGTGACCGCTGAAGCCGCATGCCAGGTAGAAGCCTTCCACTTCATTAACAGCGCCGTATATAGGCTGTCTGTCCGGGGTGATCTCGTATAACCCCGACCACTGTCTTACCACATTCAGCTTCTTCAGGAGCGGCAGCAAGGTACAGCAGGTTTCCGCCATTTCCTCCATGAAGCTCCAGCTGGAATTTATATTAAAATCTCTTGGCTCATTGGCATCGCCTCTTCCCATTATGAAGCTCCCCTCAGGGGACTGCTGGCAGTATATGTTCAAGGAAAAGGACATGTACATGGGCCCCTGGAGAGGAGCTACAGGCTCAGTAACCAATATCTGATGCCTCTCAGGATACAGCGGTATGTCTACCCCTGCCATGTCGCCGATCTGCTTGGAATATCCTCCGGCTGCGTTCACCACTATAGGAGCGGATATGAAGCCTTTGTCGGTTTCAACACCTGCGATTTTACCGTTCTCAACCTTTATGCCGGTAACAGTGGTATAGGTCATTATTTCAACGCCGAGCCTTCTTGCTGCTTTGGCATAAGCATCGGTAGTCTTGAAGGGGTTCAAGTGTCCGTCCCTTGGGCAGAAGGTAGCGCAGGTTATTTTGGTTTCATCCATATAAGGAATTATTTCCTTTGCTTCTTTCGGAGTCAAGAATTTTGACGGTATACCCAGCCTGTGCTGTAGTTCAAGGTTCTTCTTGAACTGTATTTCTTCCTTCTCGGTGGAAGCTACTATAAGATAGCCGCCCTGCTTAAACTCTATATCTCCGTCATATTCAAGCTCTTCATTTGCTTTCTCAAAAAAATCTATACTGTATTTTGCAAAGGAGCAGTTCAGCTCGGTGCCCCATTGCATTCTTACACCGGCTCCGCATCTTCCGGTAGAACCGCTCGCAAGATAGCCCTTTTCAACTACAACTATATCTTTGACGCCTTTTTTTGCAAGGTTATAGGCAATAGCTACTCCGGAAATACCTCCGCCGATAATTACAACATTTGCGGTCTTACTCATTGTCGTCACCTCCCAATAAGGCTCCTAATTTGATCGGTTTGGCCGGCGGCCTGAAGGTCGACATCCTTAGCTCTGCCATAGGGGTGCCTGATGCCTTTGACAGCTCCTGCATGACAAGCTGCCTGCAGGTTCTTCCCTGGCACGGCCCCATGCTGCATCTGGATATTCTCTTTATCTCATCCAGGCTTTCATAACCGTTTCTTATCATTTCCCGGATCTCCCCAAGGGTGACCTCCTCACACCGGCATACAAGGGTGTTGTCGCTGTAGTAATCATTAATATTCATACAGCGGACAGTCATTGAGTATTCCTTGGGAACAACAAGGGAAATCAGAGCAGTCCTGTCCTGGGACTTGCCGTTCATTACCTTATGGACCTTTGCCCTGCATACCGGCTTGCCTTCCCGGTCCAGTGCAGTTACATAGCTTCCTTCTTCGGGAAGGGGCAGGAACTCGTAAGGTATTTTTACCAGGGCCTCCTTTTCCGAAAAGGTCTCATCTATTACGAAGATCGACAGTCCGGGACAGTTGGTTACACACAAGCTGCAGCCGTTACAATTGTCATGGATTATCGTAGGTCTGTCGTTTATATCCTCAAATTCAACAATGGCTCCCCTTTTGCATGCCGTATGACATGGATTACAGGGTATCCTCTGGTAGCATTCTATTACTGCAACCGGACCCTTGGCCATTCTTTCCCTGGAAGGGGTAACGAGGGCAATATCTTCTGGTGATGCAATACCTGTTTTTTCTATCATCTCATTTGCCTCCTATACTACTAATTGCTCGAGACCCTTGCATATCTTTTCACCGACAGGGCCTGATCTTAAAGAGTTCAGCTGCTCGAGGTAATCCGCCTTCAATGCTTCAAAATCAGGAGAAACATAGCCCAGGTTCTTGGCAGCGCATAATCCGGCGAGTCTGCCTTCAACCATGGCACTGCTTGCTTCCTCAACTCCGGCAACGTCGCCTGCTATGTAGATATCCTTTATGCTGGTCTCAAGCTCCTGGTTCCTCAAAGGAACATGACCGCCCAGCTCAGGTATGAACTTCATATCGCAGCCTATCTGCCACAACAGCTCTCCCAAAGGAGAAAGACCAACCGATATGCACATTACATCCGCTTCGATATCCATTTCTGTTCCGGGCATAGGCTGCCACTTGTCATCCAGCTTCCATACCGTGACTTTTTCAAGCTTTTCGCTTCCATGAGCATATTTTACTGTATGGGAGGTCAATATTGGGACACCCATTCTTCTTATTTTGGATGCATGTACCAGATATCCTCCTATCCTGGGAGCTGCATCGATAATTGCCTTAACCTTTATGCCGGCCTGCATCATCTGATAGCTTACAATAAGGCCGATATTGCCTGCTCCGATCATAAGTACGCTGTCACCGGGGGCAACAC
>JAEXXN010000037.1 GCA_023405875.1 Bacillota bacterium
CACTGGATACTGCCGCAGAGGTCCTTGTGAAGCTGGCAGGCAGGGAGTGTACCCCTCGCTTGCTGTGCTGTGACAGTCTTGCAGACAGCGGATTCCGGAGTGACAGCTTTGATTATATAATCGGAAACCCGCCTTATATAGGGCATAAGCAGGTGACCAGGGCTTATAAACAGGTGCTGCAGCAGCTCTATAGGGGAATTTACAAGGACAAGTCGGACATATCCTATTGCTTTCTGAAAATGGGCATTGACCTGCTGAAGCCCCATGGAAGCCTGTGCTTTATTACTTCCAGGTATTTCATGGAGGGCCCTTCGGCAGCAGGACTCAGGAAATATATGGCGGACAACTGTACAATAACTGAGATCACTGATTTTTACGGGCAAAGCATTTTCAAGGATGCAGGGGTTGCAGCCTGTATAATTACCCTTGTGAAAGGCAGGTCGGGGGATGAAACTGCTGTCCTGAAGTACAGGCAGGGGATCAAGCCGACTGAAAAGGGGATATTTGCGGCTGAGAATTTTGAAAGCTTTACTGTCGACAGGTCTGTATTCAAGGAGGAGGGCTGGGTACTGCTGAGTCCGGATAAATACGGGATTTTTTCCGGGGTGGAGGCGAGAAGCCCTTTGACCCTTGGGGATGTGGCGGAAAGCTATCAGGGAATAATAACCGGCTGCGACAGGGCATTTATTATGAGCAGTGAGGAAATACAGGAGCAGGCTGTTGAAAAAGCCCTGCTGAAGCCATGGATCAAGAACAGCAATATTTATAAGCACTTTATAAAGCCCCCGGAGCAGTTTCTCATATACTCTGACTTTATTGGTACTGAAGAGGCTTTTCCAAATGCCATAAAGCATATTGAGGGCTTCAGGGAGAGGCTGATGAGGAGAAGAGAGTGCCGTAACGGGGTCAGGAAATGGTACCAGCTGCAGTGGGGAAGAACCAATAGGATATTTGATACTCCCAAAATAGTTTATCCCTATAAATCCCATGAAAGCAGGTTTGCCGTGGATAGGACGGGATATTACTGCAGCGCTGACATATACAGCCTCAAGCTAAAGAAGGAATACGAAGGAAGCATGTCTCTGGAGTATATTGCAGCACTGCTCAACTCAAGGCTTTTTGAATTCTATTTCAAGTGCTATGCAAAAAAAATAAGCAGGGAGCTATATGATTATTATCCCAATACCGTTCTGAAAATGAGGCTTCCACTGCCTGAAGCCGACAGTCCGATAATGAAGCTGGCGGGAGAAATAGCAAGCTGTAAGAATGAGGCCGATAAAAAGGCTATTATAAATGAAATTGATAGGGAAGTATATATGCTGTATGGCTTAAATGAAAAACAGATAAGAATTGTAAAGGGTCAATTATAGTAGGGGAGATTCATGAATCGCCCGTACACATGTGCCGAATGATGCGCAACAAAGGTTCGGAACGGCACATCATATTTACTTCGCATTCTTATTATGATGCGTATAAGGAGGGATCGCAATGCTTTTGTTGGCTGCGGCATTAGCTCCGTCTGCCGCTTTGATTTATTATTTTTATGCCAGGGATAAGTATGAAAAGGAACCCAGGCTGCTGCTGCTGAAAGCTTTTCTGATGGGAGGCGGACTTGTTATACCGGTGCTTTTCGTGGAAATGACCCTGGATATATTCAACATATCCGATAACCATATATTGTCTGCAGGGTATACTGCCTTTGTGGTAGCGGGACTTGTAGAGGAATCCTTCAAATTCCTGTTTTTTTTCCTGTACATATGGAAGAACAGGGAGTTCAATGAAATGTATGACGGGATTGTGTATGCGGTCTTTATTTCCCTGGGCTTTGCCACAGTAGAGAATATTGCTTATGTGCTTTCCACCGGCATGAGTACTGCGGTTATAAGATCAGTAACTGCGGTACCCGCCCATGCGCTGTTCGCCGTGTCAATGGGCTATTATCTGGGTATCGCCAAGTTTGCCCGGCCTCAATACAGACGCAGGTACATAGCCCGTGGGTTTGCAATCCCGGTGCTGCTTCACGGAATATATGATTTTATATTGCTTTCACAGAAATTCTACCTGCTGATGCTTTTCATACCATACATGCTGTACCTTTGGAAAAGAGGACTGGGAAATGTGGAGGAACTGGTAGGCTTCTCCCCCTTCAGGAGAAGGGCGGATGAGGAGGAATAGGAATAGGGAAGTGTCACTGAACTCAGTGAATAACGCTCATCCTATCCCTTCCTATGTAATCCACAAAGGCTTCCAGCCTTGTCTGAAAGCCTGCCTCGCCGGTCTGCTCATCAACGATCAGGTACAGTATGGGAATGGAATAATCCCTTTCGATCTGCGGAAGTATCGATCGTGATACTATCTCAGGCATACAGGTCATAGGATATATCTGAACAAGTCCGTCATAGCCCGTTTTGGCATAGTGTACAGCGTGACCCAGGCACTGCTGGGTGTGCCCTCCGATAAGTGTCGGCAGATAAGGCCTGGAGAGCTTCTTTTCCAGCCGGTAGCCCTTTCGTCCGGTAACAGGCAGTATAACGGTATTGCGGGCCCAATCCCTGACCGTCATAGATCTGTGCACTTCTACGCCAAGCTCTCCGAGCCGTTCCTCAATATTGAGATTGGTAAAGGGCTCGATAATGGTGTAGATCTCTCCAATGATTCCTACCTTTAAAGGCTGAAAGCTTTCATCGATATCCACCCTTTTTACC
>JAEXXN010000045.1 GCA_023405875.1 Bacillota bacterium
GTACTTATCCGCTTCAGCTTTTTTCTCAACGCTGTATTTATCAGCATCTGCCTGCTTGATAATCGTTGCCTCAAGCTCCCTTTCCATACGGAGGGCTTCCTGCTCGGCAAGCTCTATTTCTCTTTGCTTCTTTACGATCTGGATCTTCATTTCCTCTTCCGCCAACTCGATTTCCTTTTGTTTCTTGACGATAAGGACCTGCATTTTCTCTTTTTCAACTTCCTGCTGCACCTTGCTGGCTTCTATCTCATATGCCAGGTCGGCTTTGGCCTTCTCAGTCTCCTGGTCCTTCCTGTAGGCCTGCACCTTCAGCTCCTTCTCCTTGGTGGACTCAGCTATCTGAGTTTCCGAAACAAGTCTTGCCGCTTCACCTTCACGGTTGGCCTCGGCGGTCTTTATCTTGGTTTCCATAGTTGCTTCAGCCTCGGCAATATTGGCATCCCTCTTTACTTCAGCGATCCTCTTTTTTCCTAAGGCTTCGAGGTAGCCGTTGGCATCGGAAATATCCCTGATAGTGAAGGCTTTTATTTCCAGGCCCATCTCTGCCAGGTCTACTGCAGCGACCTCCTGTACCTGGGAGGCAAATTTTTCCCTGTCCCTGTATATTTCTTCTACAGACAGCTTTGAGACGATCTCTCTCAGCTTACCCTCCAATACATCCTTTGCCGTATCCTTGATAACATCAATGGTTTCTTTCTCTTTTCCGGTGTTGAACTGTTCAACCGAAGCCAATATTGATTCCTCATCGGATTTTACCTTCAGGACGGCAACACCGTCTGCCCGGATGTTGACCCCTTGCCCTGTCAGTGCGCCGTCGATCCTGACTTCAATTTTCATGTTTTCAAGAGAAATGACATCGGTTTTTTCAAACAATGGGATGACCAGACCACCGCCGCCGGAGATGACCCTTTTCTTAAGCCCGGTGACAACCAGGGCCTTATCCTGGGAAACCTTGCGCCACATAAGGGCGATGCTCAACAGCAGAAGGACTATTACCCCTACAATAATTAAAGCAATCGTTATAGCCCCAAAATCCATTTAATAACCTCCTTTTATTCTTTTTACATAGAAAATATTTTTCTCTATATTTATTATAACTACCGGAAGGCCCATCTCAATATCCTCTCCATCAACCGACCTGGCAGGAGCGCTGTAAGTTTTACCGCTTACAGTGTAGCTTATTTTGCCGAAAAGTCCGTCCTTTATCGGCAGAGTGATCTTTGCAAGGGCTCCCAGCAGCTTCTTCTGGGAAATAGCGCTGGTATTCTGCGCCCGGTAAAGAGGGACGATAATGAAACGGTAGAGCAAAAAGGCCGCCACAGCGCCTGAAAATAATGCGATGAGTGCTGCCGCAAGCTGCGAAAGGCCGTTTATGGTGCAGATCATCCCGACTCCGCCGAATACCGTTACAAAGGTGGTAACAATAATCGGCTTTAAGGGTGAAACCGACAGCTCAGGGGCTTCTCCCGGGGTGGATATGTGGAGCTCAGTATCCGTATGAAAATCAGTATCAGTATGAAAATCAGCATTCATTTCGGCATCGGCTCCCATATGAGAAAAATCTGATATTCTTCCCATTAAGAAGGATATTACTGAAAACAAAACTCCTGTTGCAAAGCATACCTGAAATACTTTAAGCACAATGTCACCCCCTTAATTATATCTACTTTACCTCACAACTTAATAGTAACACAGGAATTTCCAGTATTCAACGGAAAAACATGTCAGAGTGGTTGGATAACTGCCTTATGGCAGGGAAATTGCCGAAAAAAAAGAGACGGCACATAGCCGCCCCAAAGCTGTTTGTTATTAAGTTTTTTATTTTGCAGCCAGCATTTCAGCCGCATTATAAGAGCTTCGCACCAAAGGAGCTGAAGCCACAAAGGAAAATCCCAGCTCCAAAGCCCGTTCCTTATACATTCTGAAGAGCTCCGGGGAAATATACTCTATTACAGGATGGTGCCTGGTGCTTGGTGCAAGGTACTGCCCGACGGTAAGGAAATCGCAGCCGACACTGCGGAGATCCCGGAACACCTGGAGGACTTCTTCCTCCTTCTCTCCCAGGCCCAGCATGATTCCTGACTTTGTCAGCATATTGCCGTCTATAGCCTTTACCCGGCTCAACAGCTCCAGGGAACGTTCATAGAGAGCCGACGGACGTACACCGGGATACAGCCTCGGCACCGTTTCTATATTATGATTGAGTATTTCAGGCTTTGCTTTCACTACAGCTTCCAAAGCCACAAGGCTTCCCCTGAAATCAGGGATAAGCACTTCTACTACCATACTGCTGTCCAGTGCCTTAATGGCTTTTATTACTTCTGAAAAATATTTTGCTCCCCCGTCGGGCAGGTCATCTCTCGTTACGGAGGTTATTACCACATGCTTCAGGCCCAGCTCTGCTGCGGCCTTTGCGACATTTTTCGGCTCCTCCGGATCAACAGGCTGCGGTTTATCGTGGGTGACGTTGCAGAAACTGCAATTCCTGGTGCACTGACTGCCCAGTATCATAAAGGTTGCAGTCTTTTTGCTGAAGCATTCCATCCTGTTGGGACAGTTTGCCTCCTCACATACCGTATTCAGGGAGAAGCGCCGGAGTATTTCCTTTACATAATCCAGGCTCCGGCCTTTGTTCAGGTCTATCCTCAGCCAATCAGGCTTTCTTTTCACTTCCACAGTCTCCACCTCCGGGAATATTTAGGGTCAGCTCTACAGAGCCGTCATAATCAAAGGTTTTGCAGAAATAATCCAGCACCAGTCTGCCGGCATGTTCAAAATCTATCTTGCTCCCTGTAAGCTTCTCCAGAGAGGTTACGCTTTTGCCTGAAATTCCACAAGGGACAATCAGCTTGAAATGCTCCAGGTTTGTGTTCAGGTTAAAGGCAAAACCATGCATGGTGACACCGCGTTTTACAGCCAGGCCCACAGCAGTGATCTTGCTGTTTTCCACCCATACACCCGGGAACTCCGGGTTTGTACCGCTCTCAATACCGTACTGCTCCTTCAGAAGGGTGATAAAGGTATTCTGAAGCCTTTCAACAAATTCTCTTATACCCATGCCTTTATCCCGGAGCTTGACTATCGGATAACCTACCAGCTGGCCGGGGCCGTGGTAGGTAACGTCTCCTCCCCGCTCAATGTTGTATACTTCGATACCGTTATCCCTCAGGTGTTCCCCGGATACGACTATGTTGGACTGGACGGCATGCCTTCCAAGAGTAATGACGGGAGGATGCTCCACCAGTATAAGCGTATCACCGAGCTCATCCCTTTGACGCTTGTCCAGGACATCATGCTGGATGTTCAAAGCCTTATTGTAATCACAGCTTCCCAGCCTTAAGACATTTAACTTCATTTCACCAGCTCCTTTACGGAAAAGTATACCCCCTGCCCTTGCAGGCAGAGGGTATTTTGTTACCTAAAAATCAACCTTTACCGGCTTCCCGTTTTCGTTCAGGGTAATCTGTGTAATCTTTGACAGCTGCGGAGCACCGTCAACCTTTACACATTCAATAAGCTGGTACACCTTTGAAGTGTCCCGGTTCTGCTTGTATACATCCCCCAGCAGCTTAAGCACCGAATAGGGGTGGTCCGGGTCTTTGAGAGCAATGAAGGAGGTGCCCTGCTTCAGCATGGCATCTGCAACCAGCTTGCCGTAATCAATATTGGCAAGGTCTGCAATCAGGTAGTAGTCCGATTCCTCCCCAAGGTCCTCGAAGCCCTTTACCTGCTTTATCTTAAAATTACTTTTTGCCACTGCGCTCACAGTTGCAAAAAGAGGAAGTATTCCAAAGCCTTTATGCCCCGAAATTATGACAGAATCCCTTCTTGAGACGGCTTCTTCAATATAGCTTCCCTGGGCTTCGGTCATAAACTTTGAGTCAACCAGCTTCTTTATAAATGGGTTCATATAAATCACTCCTTGTGTTGGCAGATGCCTTTACAGGCCTACTGCCTGCCGCCGTCCCACTTCAGTACAAGGCTTCTTGCCGCTTTGGCCTCGTCTATTCTTCTCACCAGGGTGGTGTGCGGGGCATTCTTCAGCATTTCCGGATCGCTCTTGGCTTCTTCGGCGATCTTTAGCATGATGTCGATGAAAATGTCAAGAGTCTCACGGCTTTCAGTTTCAGTAGGCTCTATCATTATTGCATTGTTTACTATAAGCGGGAAGTAGATGGTCGGAGGATGATAACCATAGTCCAGAAGCCGCTTTGCAATATCCAGAGTAGCGATATGGTTGTCATTTTCCTTCAGACCGCTCAGCACGAACTCGTGCTTGCACACCTGATCCATTGGAAGCTCATAGTATTCCTTCAGCTTGACCATCATATAGTTGGCATTGAGTACCGCCTTCTGGCTTACTTCCTTCAGGCCCTCGCCGCCCATTGACAGGATATAGGCATAAGCCTTTACGGCAACTCCGAAATTTCCGTAGAAGCTTTTTACCTTACCGATGGAATCGGGACGGTCATAATCCATTACAAAGGAATTTCCTTTTTTCTCAATAACAGGAACGGGAAGGAACTTAACCAGCTCATCCTTGACTCCCACAGGGCCGCTTCCCGGTCCGCCGCCGCCGTGAGGGGTGGAGAAGGTCTTGTGAAGATTCAGATGGATAACATCAAAGCCCATATCTCCGGGCCTTGCAATTCCCATAATGGCGTTGGTATTGGCTCCATCGTAGTAGAGCAATCCTCCGGCCTGATGAACCAGGTCGGCAATCTGCTTTATGTTCTGCTCAAAAAGTCCGAGAGTGCTTGGGTTTGTCAGCATAAGGC
>JAEXXN010000217.1 GCA_023405875.1 Bacillota bacterium
AAGCAACAGGGTGGACCTTACGGTTGTGGGGCCGGAGGTGCCCTTGAGCCTTGGGATAGCTGATGAATTTGAAAGCAAAGGGCTGCGGATATTCGGACCTTGCCGTAGGGGTGCGATGCTTGAAAGCAGCAAAGCCTTTTCAAAGGATTTTATGATAAAAAATAAAATACCCACTGCTGCGTACAAAATATATTATGAGCCGGAAATAGCAAAGCAGGAGATAGACAGCTTCGGTTATCCTGTTGTAATAAAAGCCGACGGCCTTGCAGCAGGAAAGGGAGTAATCATAGCCCGGAGCAGGGAGGAAGCCTTTGCCGCCATAGAGGATATGCTTAACGGCAAAAAGTTCGGAGAAGCAGGAAGCAGGATAGTAGTTGAAGAGTTTCTTAGCGGACGGGAAGCATCGATACTTGCCTTTGTTGATGGCAAAACTGCCGTACCCATGGTAAGCGCACAGGATTACAAAAGGGCCCAGGACAATGACGGTGGACTCAACACCGGAGGCATGGGTGCAGTATCCCCGGCATTCTATTATGATGATGCTACCGCTGCAGTGGTAGAAAAGTATATTATTCAACGGACGGTAGACTCCTTGCAGGCAGAGGGAATCAAATATAAGGGAATCTTATATTTCGGAATCATGCTCACCCCAAGCGGCCCCAAGCTCCTTGAGTACAATGCCAGGTTTGGGGACCCCGAGACAGAGGTGGTGCTTCTCAGACTCAAATCCGATCTGGTTGAAATAATGAATGCGGTAATTGACGAAAAACTGGAAGAACAAAATATAGAATGGAAAGACGAGCAGGCTGTCTGCGTGGTAATGGCCTCAGGCGGGTATCCTGAGAATTACCAAAAGGGCTTCGAAATAAAAGGGCTTGAAGAGGCGTCTGAAATCAGCGATGTAAAAGTGTTTCATGCCGGAACTGAAAAAAATGAAGGCAGAATAGTCACAGCAGGGGGGCGCGTTCTGGTAGTAAGTGCCCTTGCAAAGGACTATGAGCAGGCAAGAGAAAAGGCATACCGGGCAGTCGAAACCATCGAATTTGAAAAAGCGCATTACAGAAGCGATATAGGCAAAAAATAAAGTTCCGCAAGGAGCTTTATTTTTTATGTGGAATAAAATAAAATGTTATGGGTAGGGAACGCATTCCGTGCGTTCCCTACGATGAATGTGACATATAAAATCCATGCAGGTGATATAAATCACATCCGTTGCAGGCTTATCAAGGTATAATAAAATCAAAAGTTGAAAGTAAAAATAATTGGAGGAATAAATAAAATGGCAATAAGAAAAATTGTTAATATTGATGAAAATAAATGCAACGGCTGCGGACTTTGTGTTCCAAACTGCGCAGAAGGTGCGATAAAGATAATAGACGGAAAGGCAAAGCTTCTGGCTGAAAATCTTTGTGACGGCCTCGGCGCATGTCTCGGAGAATGTCCTATGGGAGCAATTACAATAACAGAAAGAGAAGCTGAAGAATTTGATGAAGCTGCCGTACATGCACACCTTAACAAAAAGGAAGAGCATGCATGCAGCGGAAATCACGGACACCACGGAGTTCATGGACATCATGGAGCTCATAGCGGCGGTGGCTGCCCCGGAAGTAGGGCAATGGCGATAAACAGGCAGGAAAATTCTGCAAAAGCAGCGTCAGTGACTTCGGATGATATCGAAGTGAAGATAAAACCGCAATTGACCCAATGGCCTGTACAGCTGATGCTGGTTCCGGAGAGGGCGCCATATTTTGAAAATGCCGACCTTCTGATAACCGCGGACTGTGTTCCCTTTGCATATCCCAATTACCACCTGGAATTATTAAAAGGTAAAAAAGTCGTAGTAGGCTGCCCCAAGCTGGATGACGTAGGCTACTATATAGAGAAGCTTACAGGCATAATAGAGAATAACAGCATAAACAGCGTAACAGTGGCATTTATGGAGGTTCCTTGCTGCGGAGGGATCGTAATGGCCGCAGAAAGAGCGCTTCAGATGTCCGGAAAGAATATTCCCTTACACAAAATCAGAATAAGCATTAACGGGGAAGCTGCAAAGCTCAGCTGACCCCGATACAATATCAAGGGCGGCCATTGGCCGTCCTTTTTGTGCGGCCGCTTGTTATTCTGCTGGCGACGGAGATAAAAATACGGGCACGTCCGGCAGATGCTAAAATAAAGCATTTTGGCAACAATAAGGGGAGAAGCGTTTATCAAAATATGTCTCCCTGCCGCATAATGAACGAACAAATACATATGCTTGTAAGGAGATAAACTAATAAATATCAACGGAGGTACCGGTGTGATAACAGTATCGCTGCTCGGAGCCGGAAACCGGGGGTTGGATACATATGCCGCTCTTGCCCAGCGGGAATTTGATGATGTAAGGTTCGTATGCTGTATAGATGAAGACCCCGAAAGGCTTTCCCAATTCAAAAAGCGTTTTGGAGCTTCAAGGGAAGCGCTTTATACGTCTGCAGAGGAATTTTTTGCAAAACCCAAGCAGAGCGAGCTTCTTATAATAGCCACACATGATACAAGCCATTATGCCCTGGCGAAAAAGGCTCTGGAAACAGGCTATGACCTTATCCTGGAGAAGCCCGCCGCTTTGAAGGTGGAAGAACTGCTGGAGCTGGAGGAGTTGTCTGACAGGCTTGGAAGGATCGTAATAGTGAGCCATGTGCTCAGGTATCATAAAATGTGGCAGATGATAAAGAAGATAATTGAGGAAGGTACGTTAGGGAAAATAGTGACCATATCTCATCATGAAAATATAGGGCATTATCACTATGCCCACAGCTATGCGAGAGGCAACTGGAGGCGGAAGGAGACCAGCGGTCCGCTGGTGCTGACAAAATCCAGCCATGATATCGATATATTGTACTACCTGGTAGGCAGCAAGGTCAAGCGTGTGGCGTCCTTTGGAGGGCTGAGCTATTTCCATCGGGAAAACGCGCCGCAGGGTCACGGGGAACGCTGTGAAGACTGCCCTGTAAGTAAAGACTGCCGTTATGAAGGGGAAAGGATGTATACCTCCTTCGGCGGCTTCTTTCCGCTTTTCACCAAGAACAGATATACCAGCAAAGCGGTAAAGGAAGGGCTGAAAGCTACCGACTACGGAAAATGCATATATACAATGGATAATGACGTTGTTGACCATCAATCTTCAATTCTGGAGTTTGAAAACGGAGTATCCGCTACCTTTAACCTGAATGCATTCACCAGGCGGATGCATCGCTTTATAAAGGTGATGTGTGAATACGGAGAGATCACAGCCGACGAAAGGACCATAGAAGTTTCCACCTTTGAGCTCCAACCTCTGGTGCGGGGCTTTATCGAACATTTTTTTCATTTTGACCGCAAGGTGGTGAAGAAAACAAGGCTATACAAGCCCTGGGACTTATCGAGATATTTCGGGCACGGGGGAGCAGACCTCCGCTTTGTGAAGGCCGTGTTTGACAGCTACCGTTCGGAAAAGGAGAGCATATCACCCATATCACAAGCGGTACACTCTCACATTGTCGCATTGGCACTGGAGGAAGCACGGGTCACCGGAGAAACGGTGCTGATTGAGGAGTTCGTAGAAAGAAACAGCAAAACAGGGCATCAGGTACAATAGTAGGATAATGCGACATAATCGGAACGACGCCCTCGTCGTTCCGGTTGTTGCACATTTTTTATGTCGCATTCTTCTATTTGAGCGACACCCCTATTTTGGGTCAGCTCTGTTATATATCTTTATCAAATGATGGTTCATGAAGGAATCAATGAGACCTTCCACCTGGTCATCCTCATTGTCGGGGTTATAATTGTCTGGGAAATAATAAGCATTATATTCCCTTTCTATGATCGGGTACTTTTTACCGTTGTAGGTTTCATCTATTATACTCATGGATGCACCTCACCTGTATCCTTCCTCTTTATATCTTCATTTTTCAATGCGATATTTTCAATGCCGTTATAGGTCTTGTTGCCGTCATGATTTATTTTTGCCATTACCGTTTCAAAGTCTGTGACAGGCTCGACAGCAGCGGGTGTCAGGACGTTTATTTTCTTATCTATTTTTGGAGACATTATTTCTCACCTCCTGATTTTGTTTTGCATATAAGGTGAACATATCAGCGTTAAATCAATCTATTGAGCCGTTTTATCAAGGATTGAAGGACCGGACAGGGGAGGAAACCTGCCTTTACAATTTTTAGATGTTTTTAATGCTTATAGCCTAGCTATAATTTATTTTTTGTGTTTTTCTGTTTTATATTCAGCAGTATTTTCCTTAATTGCTGTTTATTTGAGCCTTGCATCCTTCAAAACTTGGCATGAGGGTTGCTTATAGATTATAAGAAGGTAGCTGCATAAAGAAACCGGGCATATTAAATTTTGAGTATAAAAGTATTCGGAGGTGTTAAGGTGCTAAAGAATTTAAGGGTTATGTACAAGCTGCTGCTGTTATCCTCACTGTTGATGTTACTGCTTTTGACCACTGCATTATCAGGCATCCGCTTCAATTCACAATCTCACGGCGCATTGAATTTTGTAAACAATAACAATTTGAAACGTATTCAATATTTAAGTGAATGCCAGGCAATGGTACAGAAAAATATGGGTGTCACAATCAATATCAGGCAATATATGGGCAATGAAGAAAAGATCGGAGAGTACGAGAAGGCGATGCTGCAAAATATTCAGGACCATGATGAAAATATTAAGGGATATAAAGGGCTCAGCAATTTAGACAAATTAGAAACCGACAGTCTGGCAATGCTGGAGAATTACCTGAAGATTTTCAAGCAGTCACAGGATCAGATGGTAGCATATGCCAAGAGCGGAAGCATTGATGCATTCAATTCACAGCAGTTGAAGCAATCCTATGCCTTTGATGCTTATCAGAGAGTAATGGCCGATTTGGTCAAATACAATTATGAACAGGCAGAAAAAGTGGTTTCAAAAAGCGAGGATAACTATATGAGCTCCACAGGTATATTCATTATTATCATAGGCTTATCGGCTGTTCTGGGAATAGCCGCTGCTTTTGCCATTTCAAAGGATATTTCAGGGACGCTCAATCAGGCAATAAAACAGATCAGGATTGCAGCGGATAAAGATTTTACAGCAGAGCTCCCCGAAGGCCTTTTAAAAAGGAAGGATGAAATCGGGCAGCTTGCGAATGCAATTTCAAAAATGCAGAAAGAGGTCAGCGGGGTCATACGGGGAGTTGTCAGAGAGGCAGCAAATATGAATAATGCAGTTGAGGTATCCAATATAAGCATTGTAAGCCTGAACTCACAGCTTGAGGAGATTTCCGCCACTGTTGAGCAATTGTCTGCGGGGATCGAAGAAACAGCCGCATCGGCTCAGGAAATGAATGCTTCTTCCGATGAGATCGGAACTGTGGTCACCGGGATAGCACAACGTGCACAGGAAGGCTATAAAATGACGGAAGATATGATAAACAAGATGATGCTGATGAAGGAGCAAAGCGAAGCAGCCATGAGGGCTGTCCGCGAAGCCAGGACCAATATGGACTCTGAATTGGGGGCAGCCATAAGCCAGTCAAAAGAGGTGGAAAGCATAGGAGCACTTTCGGATGCTATCCTTCAGATCACCGCCCAGACAAACCTTCTTGCCCTGAATGCCGCCATAGAAGCAGCAAGGGCCGGTGAGGCCGGAAAGGGCTTTGCCGTCGTATCCGATGAAATCAGAAAGCTGGCAGAGGATTCCAAAAAGACAGTAGTACAAATCCAGGCTATAACAAATAAAGTCATTTTGGCTGTTGAAAACCTGTCCTCCTGCTCTTCCAAGGTGCTGGACTTCCTTGCCAATCAAGTTGATAAGGATTATAGGGATATGCTTGAGGAAAAGGAACAATATGCAGCAGATACAAACTTTATCGGAAATATAGTGTCAGGCTTTGCTTCTACTTCGCAGGAGCTGGCTGTACAGGTCGGGCATATGGCATCGGCCATAAGCGAGGTCACAATCTCTGCAAATGAAGGTGCACAAGGCACTTCCAGCATAGCTGAAAGATTTTCAACTGTTGTGGGAGCTGCGAATGAAGTAATAAGGCAAACCGAAAATGTAAAAAGCAGCTCTGAGCACCTGATGAAAATGGTTTCAGGCTTCAAAATATGAGCTTAAAGCAAGAGCCTCTGAACCGGAGGCTCCACTTCATTTTGCCTGTGAAGCTTGAAGCTTGCTGCAGCTTTGAAAAAATTTATCCGCTTAAAGAAGGATAGCTGTCCGACAGTAACTTTTATTGGGAGCAGAAATGTGATAAAATGAGGAAATAAGGGGTGTAAGGAGTGGTTGGCCTTGGATAATAATATTTTTTTCAAGGATAAGAAATATTTGCTTAAGATACTTTCAACGATGAATGAAGAGGTATTTGTCGTAAACCAGGACATGGAAATAATATATGTTAACCATGCGGCACAGAAGTTCGGCTTCAATGAAGAAAGTGTGCTTAACCAGTCAATCTTCAGCGCATTTCCCCAGCTTAAGAGAGAAAACAGTACCATAGTCAAGGTGTTTGCCACCGGTGCTCCTGTCGTAGGTAATATATGCAACTATATTACAAGCAGAGGGGAGAGAAAGGTTGCATTGACGTCAACGTATCCGATAATAGAAAAGGGTAAGGTTATCGGTGCCTATGAGATAAGCGAGAACATATCGGGAATAAGCAAATCTTCGGAAGAATTGATCTTAGAACAATGGGCAAACAAAAAAAATGATATTTCCATGAACGGTAAGGACAAGAATAACCAATATTATACTTTGGATAATATCATCGGGCAGAACAACAGCATAAAAAAATTAAAGGAAAAAGTGATCATAGCCGCCAATAGTCCATCCAATGTGCTGATTTACGGAGAGACAGGCACAGGGAAGGAGCTTGTGGCACAATCGATTTATTCCCTCAGCTCAAATTCAAAATCCACACCCTTTGTAGCTCAAAACTGTGCGGCTATACCTGAGTCTCTGTTGGAAAGCATATTATTTGGAAGTGCAAAGGGAAGCTTCACGGGAGCTGAGAACCGTCCCGGCCTGTTTGAGCTTTCCAACGGCGGCGTTTTATTCCTGGATGAAATCAACTCCATGCCTAAAAGCTTGCAGGCAAAGCTTCTGAGAGTTGTCCAGGAGGGGCAGGTCAGACGTATCGGTGCACAAAATGAAATAAAGGTAAATTTCAAATTGATTACTTCCACTAATGTTAAGCCTGAGATACTTATTGAAACAGGAGAAATGAGAAAGGACTTATATTACAGGCTCAACGTTATGTATATCGAGATTCCGCCCTTAAGGGACAGAAAGGACGATATTCCTTACCTGGTCCAGTATTTTATTGAAAAGTACAATAAAAAGATGAATAAGGACATAGTCGGTGTAGACGAGAAAACCATGGAGGTTTTCATGAATTATGACTGGCCGGGCAACATCAGGGAATTGCAGAATATAGTAGAGCGGCAGTTCAATATGAGCACCGGCAAGATAATCAGATATAATGAGGCTGAATTTTTGCCTTATATCAGGATGAAGGGAAAAGACACCTCCTACATAAACATAAAAAAAGATGAACGTATAAGGCTGAAGGAAGCTATCCGGGAGCTGGAAATCAAAATAATCAAGGAAGCCCTGACCCAAACCGGCGGAAACATATCCAAGGCTGCAAGGGATCTGGACATTCCTCAGCAAACCTTAAACAACAAAATTGATAAGTACAATATACGCAAGTATGTAGATACGATCAGGCTTACCCAGGATTGAGGAGATAAAAGCTGTGAACCCTATATGTTACCCGTAAATGGGTAAAAAGAGGAGTAAAAAATTGAGTATATAAATAAAGACATTATCTTTTGAGATAATGTCTTTATTTGAACCAATGGGCAAACTTATGTTAACAATAATTTACAATGACGATAATCAGCCTGCTTCATACGGTCCATACACTGCCTTAATCAGAAGGAATGAAATATTTCGCACTTTCAGTGCTGTTGGCACGGCTTTTGCGAATATAGCAGTCAAGACATAAATACCAAAATACATTTCAATCTGATTAAGGAGGCAATTTTATGGCTAAAACTTATTACTTTGGCTGGTGCACCTGGATGAATCCTGAGGAGCTGCACCGGTACTGGCCTGAGGCCAGGATCATTACTAAAGGTTATGTTGACAATTGGCGTGTCGAGTGGTGCTCTGCAAGCGGAAGAACCGACCGTGGGTGGTGCCACCTTGACAACACGCCCAAATCATGGGGCAACAGATGCCTTGGCATCATTGTTGAAGCTCCGGAGGGCTGTTATTCAGAGGAGTATGACTATGACGATTTCGTAAGGATTTCACTTACCGTTCACGGTGATGATGGCAAGACCTACGATTGCTGGACGTATACCTTGAGCCGGCCGAACATTCCAATGCGCCCCCCATATTTTTATTGGGACCATATGGTTGCAGGGTTGAATGCACAAGGTTTTCCACAGGAATATTGCGAGAAAATAGTTAAGATGTACAATGATGCTGCCGAGTGCCCAAGGGCCGACCGTCCGAATCCGTCGGCGATCCCCGGCAAAGGCGCGGAATCTAGATAAGGAGGAAACAGAAATGGCAAAATTAAATTATCTTTTTATTTACTGTGAGTGGCTGGATTCTCAACTGGTAAAGAAGTGGATTCCCGATGCCGAGTTTGTTACAACAGGCACTTGTGCCGACCATGAGGTCCGCTTTGTAGCTTATAAGGACGACAACGGTGAAACCTTTGAGGGAGGCTGCTGCCTGAGCGATGCTCCCGGTGAAACACTCCATGGCGTTGTCTGGAAGGTTTCCGAGGAAGCGGTACTGGCTGTGGATAAGCTTACAAACATTTCCTGCGGAAGGTATACAAGGCAGTACAGGGTGGTTAAGGGTGACGACGGTAAGGTCTATACGACAGTATCGCATTCCATCAAGAACCCTACAGGCGCTTCAAAGCCCAGCCAGGAATATATAGGCCATATGATCGAAGGGGCTAAGGAGTTCAAATTTCCTGCTGAGTACATAGCTAAACTGGAAGCTCTTCGTTAATATATGTCATAAGCTGCTGCAATTTCCGATACAGCCCGAAGCACCATATTACTATGGTGTCTTTGGTGCTTCCTTTGGTTTATTTACTTTGCTTTACGGCGGTCAATCCCACATCAGCAATATTCCGCCGTAAATTATACAGTATCACTGGTAAAAGCATTATCTTGCTTCGTGCCGGAGCGGTAATGCCGGGATTGGTTCATAAAGTAAAAAGAAGGGGAGTGTATTAATGATGTCAAGAAGGAAGAATTGGTTATCTGTCGTCTCGCTGGTTATGGCATTGGTGCTTGTATTTACAGGCTGTGCCGCACCTTCAGCGCCTGCATCACCGGCGGAAGGAAATGCGGAACCTGCCGCTCAGACCTCTGCTGCAAAAACAGAGCTGGTTTTAGGCATTGGAAGAGGTATCACAAGTATCTGGCCGGGCGGAGAAAATGATCAGGGAACTGTTATGATGAATAATCAGTTCTATAACCGCCTGGTAAGAAAGAATTTTGAGACAGGAAAAATTGAACCCGAATTGGCAAAGAGCTGGGAAGTCTCACCGGATAATTTAACTTACACCTTTCATTTGAGAGACGATGTATACTTCCATAACGGGGATAAAATGACTGCAGAGGATGTAGCATGGTCAATGAATGAATGGCACAAGAATGAAACCTATACAAAGGACTATCTGGTATTCTTCAACAATGCGGAAGTAAAGGATGAATACACGGTGGTCATGCATTATGACAAAGTATATGCTGCAGCATTGGAAGGCCTTTCCATGACATTGGTCGGAATCCTGGACAAAAAATACGTTTTGGAAAAAATGGGCGACAACTGGGATAAAACAGGGAATGCACAAAGCAGGGCAGTATATGGAGAAATAGCTCCCAACGGAACAGGCCCCTTCAAGTTTGCAGGCAAGGTAAGCGGTGAAAGCATTACAATGGAAGCAAATGAAAAGTACTTCGAGGGAGTACCGGCATTCAAAAAGGTTACCGTTAAGATCATGACCGATACCAATGCGGCAATTATGGCATTGGAGGCAGGTGAGATAGATGCATTGTCTCATGCTCCCTCCAGCGACAAAATGGCAGTGGAGTCAAACAAAGACCTTGTATGGTATCAGAATGACGATACGCCGATCCTTATATGGTTGATGCTGAACAAGGCCGACAAATACCTTGCAAATGATAAAGTCCGCCAGGCTATAGCC
>JAEXXN010000454.1 GCA_023405875.1 Bacillota bacterium
TCCACAAACCGATTCAAATATTTATATGTCAGCCCCCTGAGACATCCTTCCATTATGCCGTAAAAGTCATAAAGTCTTGTCCTGATTATACTATCATATTACCATTAAAAGGATAATAATTCTACAAAATGCTTTCAGACCACTATTGTTAAGCTGCAAATTCTTTATGGACTGTCTCAATACCAAATACGCTGCATAATATGAAAACAATAGTATGAAAAAATAAAGGCACTCTGTTGGGACATGGCACGAATTCAATGATTGGGGGGTATTTGGTGAAAAAACATGTAAGACTCATATCACTAATATTGACTGTTATTATGGTATTTTCCGCAGTAACGGTCCTTTCTGCGGGCTGCAGCAAAAAAGAGCTTGAAACAGTGAGGCTCAACGAGGTAGTACGCTCTATTTTCTATGCACCACAATATGTGGCGATCAATAAAGGCTTTTTTGAAGAGCAGGGGCTGAAAATCGAGCTTACTACCGGCCAGGGTGCAGACAAAACTATGACTGCGCTGCTTTCAGGACAATGCGATATTGGCTTTGCAGGCCCCGAAGCCAGTATATATGTCTATAATCAGGGAAAGGAGGATTATGCGGTAATATTTGCACAGCTTACTCAGCGTGACGGTTCCTTCCTGGTTGCAAGAAATACTGAAAAAGACTTTAAATGGGAGAATACGGCGGGAAAGGTTATAATAGGCGGAAGGCCCGGAGGAGTACCTGAAATGACCCTGGAGTATGTTCTTAAGAAACATGGGGTCATCCCCGGAAAAGATGTCGAGCTTATAACCAACCTTCAGTTCACGGCGACTGCCGGTGCATTTACCAGTGGAACGGGGGACTATGTTGCTCTGTTTGAACCCACTGCTTCAATGCTCGAAAAGGAAAATGCCGGCAAAATAGTGGCTTCCATCGGGGAAGAAAGCGGCGAAATAGCATATACCGCTTATTTCGCAACCAAGAGCAGGCTGGAGAAGGATCCGGAATTGATACAGAAGTTTACAAATGCATTCTATAAAGGCCAGCTCTGGGTGCAGAACAATACTGCCGAAGCTATAGCCAAGGAAATAAAGTCCTTTTTCCCGGACACCGAGGAGGATATTCTGGTTACAGTAATCAACAGGTACAAGGAAATCGACGCCTGGTGTGATGACCCGATAACCACTCCTGAATCTCTCGAGCTGTTGCAGGAGGTTATGCAGTCAGCCGGAGAATTGGATAAAAAAGTAGAATACGATGCACTGGTTACACAGGAATTTGCAAAGAAGGCAATTGAGACGGTAAAATAGCCAAAGTGCTTCAACGGTCACAACACGGGGGTCGTTCCCTACAATAGCCAACTGTCATGTGTTGTTTGTAGGGAACGGCCCCTGTGCCGTTCCGCGCCCGTGTTGCACGCCATATTTATGTCGCATCCTTACTATTATACGATACTTCCTTGTTTCAATCTGCCGACCGCAAAAACAAGCCTGATAACAATATATATATAAATACCGATGCTACTGATACCGTCAGCATGAGCAACAGCTTCACGGCATAGCTGTATTCCCTTCTCATTATATTGAGATTAAATACTGTCGCCACCAACCCTGTCACCCCGCCTATAGTACCGCCCATAAAGACTGTGACCAATGGCATGCAGCTGACCAGGTATTCATACCAGTACAGCTTTCTTGCAATATAAAACCTTTCTCCGTCAATAAATACTCTTGGCACCCCGTCAAAACCGGCACCGAGTATTTTCATTTTCTTTGCTTTCCCTTTTCCCTGCTTTATATGGTAAGAATAGTCCTCCCTTTGTTTTTTTACCTCGGTCCCATTCACCGTGACCTGCGTTTTGCCAAGCCAGAAGGATCTGGTAAGCTCAATATTACTATCTCCCAGCTTAAAAGAAAATTTCATACAAAAGCCTCCAATAAATTTTTATAACAAGATTTTAATGAGGGTTTTTGCACACTTGCAAAAACCTACCCGAGCGTTTCAACGGGGCCCGAGATATTCCCACCGCCTGGTAAATAAATTAAGCGGTATCATCCGCTTATAGAAGTGGGAGACAGATTTTGCCCCGTTATAACAGCCACTCTTCGATAGTCCGGCAAGCTTCTTCCATAGCATCGGTATTGACCGTCAGCTCATACTCAAAGCCCTTCTGTTCATTCTCGTACATCGGGTCATAATAGCGCAGCATGAGATCCCTTGCCACATCGCTGTAATTCCCTGCTTCCACACTTTTTGTATATTCCTCGATCCTCTTTGCGGAAATATGCCGTCCCAGCCTTTCAAGAGAAGCTCTTATATCTGCATTACAGTCAATACCCCGGGTGTATTCTTCAACAATTCTTTGTACCCGCTTTTCAAGGCTTCCCACAACAAGCACATGCCTTCCGGCTCTCATTTTCTCCATTATACAGTGAGGAACTACGATGTTCCCTATTCTGCTGCTTTCCCCTTCCACAAACACAGTATTGGAGCCCCTGCCCTTCAGGTTATCGTATATAAGGGCCTCAAACTGCTTCTGGCTTACACGGCTTCCCAGTCCCACATCACCAAGCAGAGAACCTCTGTGGTTGGCATACTTCTCCAGGTCCAGCACTGCATGTCCCCTGGCTTCCAGAAGCTTCAGCAGCTCTGTTTTTCCGGTACCGGTATAGCCGTGAATGACAATATAGGCTACCTCACTGTTCAGTGCCGGAAGCATGGTATTCACAACCGTCCTGTAGCCCTTGTAGCCGCCTCTGAGCTTTGTTGCTCCCACTCCGATAGAGCTCAGGAGTGCGCATACCGAACTGCTTCTGAAGCCTCCTCTTTCACAGAAAAGCACTACCTTTTCATGCTCAGCCTTAAGCTTTGATATTTCTTCATAAAGTACAGGAAGCTTCCTTGAGGCATATTCAACGCCGATTTTTTTTGCCTTATCTATACTTTCATGGTGGTATACCGTTCCGATATGCTTTCTCTCTTCATCATCAAAAATCGGAAGATTAACAGCTCCGTGTATGGTAAACTCCGAATACTCCGCCGGGCTTCTCAGATCAACAAGTATATAATCTCCTTCAAGAGCTTCATAATCAATGGTATTGAACATTTATATTCCTCCAAAATGTGTAAAGACCTTTACATGATTGAACATATGAATTTATTTTACCACAAATCTTTCTTTATATTGACATAAACATGAAAAGATAATACAATATACCCATACTAGGTATATGTAGTGGAGGTGCAATAAAATGAAAAAGGCATTTATAAATGATAAAAACTGCGACAAATCACCCTTCTGTGGAGCAAAGAGGGCCTGCCCCACAGGAGCAATCCAATTTGTAAAGGAAGGATTATTTTCCGGCAGGATTGTGATAGACAAGGAAAAATGCATAGGCTGCTCGAAATGTGTTTCTTACTGTCCACATAGCGCAATAAGCATGAAATAAAAAAGTGATCATTTCCCGATAAAATGGACACTCCAGAGTTAGAATATCTTTGCTTTTCTCACATTCTCATGCATAAACCCACATATGAGTGATGTTAATGGAGACACCAGCACAAGTCCGATGCAGCCTACAAAGGTATGCAATATTTCTGCTGCTATCGGCTTTGAGTTGAGGATATTCATAAGCGGTGTACCTTGAGCCATATATACCATCATAATCGTTATATAGCTTCCCATATATGCAAGCAGCAGGGTAGTGGTCTGACTGCCAACTACGGATTTTCCAATATTGAGTCCTGATTTCATAAGCTCTGTCTTTGTTACCTTTGAATTATTGTTGATAATTTCTTCCAGTGCTGATGAAATATCTATTGCTAAATCAAGTATGGCGCCTGAGCTTGCGAGATAAATCCCTCCTTGGAAAATTGAAGTTAAGTCAAGACGCATAAAGCCTGCATATAACAGTGATTCGGCTCCTTCCATTACGGCACCGTGTATATTAAATAGACTCCCAAAGATAATTGCAAGAAGGCATGTTGCTATGGAGCAAATAACGGAACTGATAATTGCCGCATATGCTTTTTTTGAAAATCCTGCCACCAACAGTAATGTGACAATTGTAAGTACATTTCCCACAATCAGCGCAACTATTAATGGATTGTAACCATAGAGCATTGCCGGTATCAGGACCTTCCATATACTTAATAGTGCAAAAGCAAAGGAAAGCAATGTACGAACCCCTGTAAATCCGGAAAACACAATTATAACAGCTGCAAAGGCTCCAACTAAAAGTATCTCCTTATCTACACGATAATAATCTATCATATTGGCAAAATTAATATTGTTATCTTCATCAAATCCAATCAGAACCCAAGCCTTGTCTCCTTCCTGGAATATCTTATCAACGGATAGGCTGCCGGTAAGCATATTATTGGCCTGAATCTGCTCTCCCTTGCGTGAGCCTGTTTCTATTTCAATCAAGGCACTTTGATCACCCAGGTTATAAATTCCTGAGCTATGTATTCCTATATTATTGACGGAAATAACTCTAGCCCGGACACCCTCAGTAAATCTATATTCTTGCTTCTGAAATCCCGTAGGCAATACTGCAAGAATTGCTATTACTATTAAAAGGGTTATAATAAAAACAGCTTCTTTTCTGTTAACATCCTGAAGAATTTTCTTCAAATGATACTCCTTTCATTATAAACAAGGCTGGAATAATTTCCAGCCTTGTTACCTATTCTATTGAAAATTACTGCTATTTAAGTTTTGAAATTTCTACTATTTTATCGTATACTTCTGTATTATCATATGCGCCGTTAAATAACTGTGCATTTACACCTGTTGCATATACTGGAACCGGTACTCCTGTATGAGAATATGATGTCCAGCCTATACCTGCTTTGTTATTTAATATATGAGTTAATGTCACTGAAAGGGGATTATAACCTCCATATAATAAAGCTGTTTCTTCATTCTTAGTAGGTTCTGCTGCCATTGCTTCATCAAAAGCTGTTTTTAGCCTTGCAACCTCACTGTCGGATAGTTCCAAAGTCATATATGTTTCAGCGCTTGCCGGTCCTTGTTTTTCGTTCTTAAGACCAAAGTTTTCAGTAATAACCGGCATTACTTCGGCAAATGTTAAATTAGGATTTTCTTTAATCATACTGCCAATTATATTATCAAATGCTATATAGGATATCTTTTGGCTTTCTAAAACACTAAATGCTGTATCATATCCGGTTGTTGCCTGTCCTATAGTCATACCACCTGTCTCATGGTCGCCGGTAACTATGATAAGCGTATCGTTAGGATGCTTTTTTGCGAAGTCCAAAGCTACCTGTATAGCGTCTTCAAATGCTATAACATCGACAATATTTGCTTTTGCATCATTAGCGTGACCTGCCCAGTCAATTTTCCCTGATTCAGCCATCATGAAAAAGCCTTTATCATTATCCAGAACATCTATACCCTTTTTAACGAAATCTGCAAGAGTTAAATCTCCTATTTTGTTGTCTATTGCATATGGCATAGCGCCACTATCTTGAACGACCGGAGTTACTGCATATACTTTTCCTGATTTGCTGTTAAGCGCTAAGATTTCTTCCTTTGTTGTTGCTATTTTATATCCTTTTTCTTTCATAACTTCGTAAGCATCTTTTTTATCCTTGTTCGCACCTGTCGCTTGGTTTATAGTACCACCGCCAAAGTAATCAAAGCCGGAATCTGACATTTGCATAGCTATATCATAATAGTCATTTCTGGAAGCTACATGAGCGTAGTAAGCCGCCGGTGTTGCGTGGTTGATCGTTACTGTTGATATGATACCTATTTTCATACCCTTTTCTGCTTTAAGTCTTTCTGCAATAGTTTGCGGAACCTTAGCTC